>NZ_JADBUE010000213.1:0-13229 GCF_020245805.1 Microcystis sp. M179S2
GCCAAGCTTTTCTGGTCGGAACCCCCTAAGCCGAGTTTTCAAGGTGCTGCGCCGTCCACTTGGTTTTCGAGACTGGCCTTTTAATTCTAACGTAAAGCCAACCTAGAACGGCGGGGTTTCAGACCCAAAATTTCCGATGAATTATGAATTATGAATTATGAATTGGGTGGTGGGGTGGTGGGGTAGTGGGGAATTTAGCCGAAATTTCCCCATCTCCCTATCTCCCTAAATCCCTATCTACTGTCTTCAGGTTAAGATTCCCAAAAAAAGGCTATTCTTTACCTTATATTCCTCGGCAGAAATTTGATGACTCCCTTGTTAGTTCACACTTACCCTTCTCTTGTCAAGGGTATTTTAATTAAACGTTACAAACGCTTTTTTGCCGATATACAATTGGACAACGGAGAATTAATTACGGCCCATTGCGCTAATACCGGACCGATGACAGATGTATGCGTAGAAGGTCAACCGGTTTATCTTTCTCGCAGTGATAACCCGAAGCGAAAATTAGCTTATACCTGGGAGATGATTCAACTGGGGGAGACTTGGGTGGGAGTTAATACCAATCTTCCTAATCAGGTGGTGAAAAATGCCCTGTTGCCAGGAGTTTTTCCCGATTTGGTCAAAAATGACACCGAAGTGCGATCGGAAGTGGCCTACGGTCAAAATAACGGCAGTAGAATTGATTTTCTGTTGACCCATGGGGATAATTCCCTCACCTATATTGAGGTTAAAAATACCACTTGGAATCAGGGAGAAACGGCACTTTTTCCCGATACTGTCACCACGCGAGGACAGAAGCATTTACAGGAATTAATGGCTTTATTGCCGGCAGCGGAAGCGATTATGCTCTACTTTATTAATCGGGGTGATTGTGACCGATTTGCTCCGGGGGATAGTAAGGATACTAAATACGGGCAGTTATTGCGTCAAGCAGTGGCTAAAGGAGTCAAGGTTTTACCCTGTCGCTTCCAAGTGACACCCACGGGAATTTATTATTTAGGTTTAGCAGAATTGCAGCTGTGAAACGAGTAGTTGAGAGCGGCCGGCTTTTGACAAAATCCCCCGAACCGCAACTGACCTTTAAAAACCTAGAGACACAGTTAGTTACCTGTGCCTCTACGGGGGATTTTTGTCGATACATATTTGAGGTAATTTGTCAAGGTTTTTGGTAACTAATTCCGTGGCGCATTTTCTCTAATTTCTGTTGCACCTGAGCATCGAGAGAATGGAATAAAAAACGCCCTTTGGGACTTTGAGAAGAACTCTGGGATTGTCTCAGACGACGACCGGTTAAATCCACCTCGATTTCGAGACGTTGAGCGGAAATCCACTGGGCCCCATAACCCATAACGGTCATTTTTTGGGCATTATCAGAAGTAGCGACGATAATCCGTCCGATAGCTGGGGCGCGATCGTGCCAAAAATCGGCACAGGTTTTCTCGATATAGGTGTCGGCGGTTTGAGCGTGAGCGGTAAAATAAACCGATAAATGGTTAGTGTAGCGTTCTTGGCTGCCGGGGGTATCTTGAAGGTAGGAATCGAAGACGATTTGGGTTTGATAACCCTGGTGGTGGGTGTAACCGATTAGGGTTTCAATTAACTTGTCTCGCGCCGGTTCGAGACCGTGGCGATCGCTAATTTTTTTCAGGGACGGCCAAGCGCCGATGACGTTGTAGCCGTCAACCAGCAGAAGGGAACGATCAGAAGAATTAACCATGGCTTTGAGAGTAATTGGTGTGGCATTAAGGGCAGTTCTAAAAAACAGCATCCTAATGATATTAACAAAAAATTTAAGATTCAACCGCCGCACTTGCCAATAATCTCGCTTTTAAGTCTAGGGGATTTCCCCGATCCGTTACCTTGCCCCCCTCTAACAAAAATGCCCCATCGCTGTAATCCAATTCCTCCAGGCGATGCGTCACCCAAAGGGCCGTAATCCCCCGGTTTTTGACCAATTTCTGCACTTGAGAGACTAATTCTAACTGAGTATCCCCATCCAAAAGGGCGGTGGGTTCATCAAAGAGCAAAACCTCGCAATGACGAGCTAAAGCCCCCGCAATGGCGATTCTTTGCTTTTGTCCGCCACTGAGAGCATAGATCGGTCGTTTTTCCATTTCTAATAAATTCACCGCCCCTAGGGATTCCCGCACCCGCGCCCGAATTGCCGGCGTGGATAAACCCTCGGATACCAACCCAAAAGCCACATCTGCCCCCACTGTTGGCATCACTAACTGATGGTCGGGATTTTGAAAAACAAAACCGAGGGGGTTAGGTATCTCTATTTCCCCGCGACTAGGTTTTAATAATCCCGCTAAGAGCCGCAGCAGGGTTGATTTACCGCTGCCATTTGTCCCCAACAACATCCAAAATTCTCCTCTGGGAACTTGCAAAGAGCAGCCATTTAATACTGATTTCCCATTCGGCCAGCTAAACCAGAGATCTTTTACTTTTATAGTCATGAATTATGATTTGATCAGTGATCAGTTATCAGTTAAGCTAAGACTTATTTAAGGCTTGCTGAATCAATGTGAAATGTGGGCAAGATAGGGGTTTTGTGGCTTTTCTTGCTCCCACAGGTGCAAGATTTTGAGAGAATCGTGCTTCCAAACCTTGCGTCTTCATCGGCCCGAGTCCTGTAGGGGCGAAGCATTCGGGCAATAACCTATCGATGAAACCGTAGATTTTCTATCCGAATGCTTCGCCCGTACTTTTTGCCGCAAACCCTATTTAAACCGCTTATTCTTAATGATCAGCCGAATCTCCTCCAATCCCTTTACTGTTGCCTCTTGCAAGAGTGCCTCTTGCCTCGTCTCAACAAGCAATTTAAATGATGAACAGCTTATCAGTTATCAGTGATCAGATTTGAGTTGTGAGTGGAAAGTGTTATGTAGGCGGTTGCCGTTTTCTTGTCACTGATTACTGGTTACTGCACACTGATAACTGATTCAAGAACTATTCTGTGGCTAAAGCGACAAACCCCGGTGCTCTACCAGTGGAGGCAGCCCCGGATTTTTGTGACACAATCACCGCACTGATCTGATCGCTCAAAACCGCCACCTTTTTATCGGTTTGTTTTTCGCAGGTTAATTCTAATAATTCGGGATTAGGCGATCGCATAGCGTTAATAATTGTTTGATACAAAGCGTCTGCTGCTGCTTCTTCCTTGCGCTGCACGGAAATGGGGATGGGCGAGAGTTTCAGGGTAATATCGATCGAATACATAGTTTAGCGTTCCCTTCCAAAAAACAAGTCAAAAACCATTGTATAGCAGGGGTTGGGAAGTCAGTGATCAGTTATCAGTGATCAGATGTGAGTTTTCAGTTCACTGATTGCTGTTCACTGTGCGGATAACCCTAGCATCATAACCGATTGACTCTCGGCAGTTGCTGTGCAGAGGCGTTGTTAGCTGGCAATCACTTGCTTCAATGAATGAGCATGGTGCGTTCCCCAAAATCTATCGGTGCAGCAGTAGGAGTTGCATCAGGGAACGCACCCTACAGCTACAGCACAACGGCGATCGCACTATGGAGCGCAGCGGAATTGCCGTCCGGTGCAGCGCATTGTTGGGAGTCCATAAGTCTTTTGATCAGAGCATTACTCATGAGAATTGCTTTTTGGTGATCATTTTGTGCAATACTAATTACTTCTTCAGCATCTTCATCACTGATCATTTCAAATTGTTTCTGGCTTGGACATAGGCTATCGTTCAAATCCCTTGGTTCAAACTTGTCTAATTCATCACCATAACTTCGTTTATTGATTTTTATTATTTCCTGTCCAATATCACTGAGCAAATACACAAATAATTTATTAATAAATTGTTCTCCGAATTTATTTGGATAAAAGGAATGAAAGCAGGTAAAATTTATTGCTGTTGTGAAATTGCGTATTACTTTTAACCTGCCCCTGCTAAAGACGCCGAATAAAATTGGAGCCGGTTTTCTCTTTTCAATTTTGTACCAGGTCTTCCTTGTTTTTGTAAGATACCTCCCATGGTATCCCAATTTTTCGCCTTCTTTTATGTAATTTCGTATTGCGGAGTTTTCGTGGTCTTTTACATCTAAACAATGGACTGGCTTATCCTCATTGTATAGTATATTAAAATTATGCTCAGTCAATACTGCTTTGCGGATTTGAGAGCTTTTTGTAATACACTTACAAATATTGTTATCACTCAACTTCCGTTGCTCAATTTTTGATTTTTTTAACGCAAAAAATTCATTTGCGCCAGTAGCAATACCTCTCGTAAACGTACCGTATAGGGACAACTTACAGAAGCCATTTGGAGATACTTGTTCAGTGAACAATGATGAAATAATAGGTGTCCACTTTTGGTTGTATGGTAAATTCGATGGTTCGATTTCCCACTGATAGAATTTACTAATATCAGATATTTTATCTATTTCATCACTTTTTTTGATCTGTAAAATTTTAATGGTTTCTTTTTTTCCGTCATTTTTACAAAGAAGCACACAAACGGTTGTCGTTGCCTCTGGGAAAATTTCTTTTTCATTGTCAAAGATTATTATTTGCTTCAATAAATGATTTTCAAGGAGACTTTTTTTTATTTCTTTTCCGTAGCCAGTATTAAAAAATTCAAAAGGCATAATATACGCCAAGTTACCATTGATTTTAAGTTCTCTTAAAGACTTGACAAGGAATAGGGAAGAGATATTAGAGTAACCGATAAGTTTCTTACCTATTTTTTCTTCAATTTTTGGTAATATATCATGACGCTTAAGAAATTTCTGAAATCGCATATATGGTGGATTACAAATGATACCGTCAAATTTTTCAGTTTCAGCTTCGAGGTAATCACTATTGATAACTCTCAAATAAGGACTGTCACCCTTAGGATTAAGAAACTCAAATATATTTCTATCAATCTCATATCCAATGAAATGTACTTGATTACCTGAAGGTGTTTTTATTGCTTCATCATAAAAAACGCCTAAGCCAAACGCTGGGTCTAATACTGTTTCTGGATTATCTTTCAAAACCCACTGTACCATGAGGCGAGCAACGCACATAGGTGTAAAAAACTGACCGTAATCCTTCCTATGATTAAGTGGAGTTTCAGCTATATATTTTAACTCACGCATTAATAACATCCCTTAGAAATATTTGGTTATCAAGGTATCCCTTGCCGCCTGCAAAAGTCACATAAAAAAGCAGACATCCTCAGTTTCACCTTGAGAATGTGCTCCGGGAAAACCAGGGACATAACCAACATAGAGATTAGTATCAAAATCTTTTTCTACAACAGCAGTAAATGTGTTCATAACCGATACCTAATTTCTAGGCTGACCAGAATACAAAATAATTATGACATAAATAGATAAGGATATCGCCCGCACGTCCTAGTATGAACGATTATAATTTAAGGCTAACTTTAGACTGCGATCGCTTGCTTAAAGTCGATAATCTTGGTGCGTTCCCAAGAATTTATTGGCAGAGTAATTAGGCGTTGTCGTGGGGAACGCAGCTTACAAGATCGGCGATCGCTAACGGAAGATTTTTGATTTTTGCAAGAGGTCTATAGTATCAGTCCGTTGCAGCGACGTGTTAGCATCGCTCTCTAGTGATCGCACTTTGGTCATTTAGTGATCGCTGGCTGAAATTGGGGCTCTTTTTGAGGAATATTTGGCATCAGTTTACTAAATTCAATGGTAGACTTACACTTACCGCCAAAAGTTCCTTTCTGATCGTAAAATGACCTTAGCATCTCTGCAACAATACGCGCTTTGGCAATATACTTTCCATAACTTTCAGGTTGAATATTAGGGTATTGAGAAATTAAGTCTGTTTCTTCTGTCCGTAATTCATCGATTTTTTGGTTGAGTTCTTCGTAAGACTTTGGATCTGTAACTTTCCCTCCTAGATAGACAACGTTGCTCAGTCCAAGAATAGAAAGAAAGTTTGGCGGTAAAGTAAATGTCGCCAAATCTGAACCAATACCGACCAATAATTCAGCAGCTACCAACAAGCTAAAACCTAGTAGTTGAAAGCTGTAAACATCAAATGATCCACCACTTTTTATTAAGTCGCTCCATTTTGCATCTTCTAATTCTGGTTTTTTCTCGTAACCTTTTTCACCAATGGTCAGCCATTGATGATTTCGCAACCAGGCCCAATTAGAGAATGTCAGTCGTTTGCTTCCCAATGCTATCACCTTGGAACCAGTTGTGCCAACAGCACTGATACCTAGTAGTAAAAGAAGGTCATCTGATAGCCCACTCAGTACTCCACTACTGGCCAGAGTGTATAGAAGTCGCAATAGCACCACTAAGGTGAAACCAAAAATTTGAAAATTAGAAAGACTAGCTTTACCAAACTGTCCTGCTGTCAAAGCTACAGGCTTAATCCATAATGCAGTAAAATTATAGTTGTTATCCCAACTTACCCACCAGACAGTAATTGAATAGAAAACCAAAACACCCCCTAATGCTATTGCCAAGGCCTGGCCAGAGAACTTCGCAGGAGTCCCAGATTGAGTTTGAGAGGAAGGTGTTGCAGCAGCAGTTTGAGAGGGAGTTTGAGAGGAAGGTGTTGCAGCAGCAGTCGGGGAGGGGATTTGAGGGGAAGATGTTGCAGCAGCAGTCGGGGATGGGATTTGAGCTAAGACACTGTTAACTAATCCATAAGCAAAAGTCACAAGAACAGTAGTTAATAATGCAGTAAGCATCCATTTAACAATTGATTTTTTCATTGTCATTCACCTCTTTTTCGGAGCTAAAACTGGATCGATGTATGGGGTTTTAGGTTCAATGATGCCTTTTACCTGCTTTGACAAAAATAGTTAGTTTTATCTATTGATTCAAAGGAAACTTTCCCAGTTTTGGTAGTCTCGCTCCCCATTCGGCTGTGGTAATGACTTTGGCGGTAAATGGCATAATTAGAAAAAATCTCGGCAATAAAATTGTTTAAAAACTTTGAGCAATAATATAGAGTTGTTGACAATAATTTAGCTCATGCAACAACTCTACTTACTTTTTTAGTCAACTCCAACCCTGTAACTGGAACCATCCCGCTCGACTGAGAGTATCTTTGCCGTAATTCCGGTTAGCAGTGAAGAAATCAACATCTCCGCGATCGCGCAAAGCTCTTAGAGCATTTCCAGGTCCAGAATTGTATGCAGCTAAAGCGGCACGGATAAGCTCTTTGCCTTGCAAATTAGTCTTGCGTTGCATAAAAGCTCGGTTGTCAGCAAGAACTTTACAGCCAAAGAGAATGTTCTCTCTGGGATCTTTCCACTTACCAGTAGAGGTAAACTGAGGAAAAGCACGGTCATCAATTTGCATCAGTCCCCGACCGTGACCAAAATCTCCCGTACCAGAAGGGCCAGGTGGATTTAAGAGTAATCCCCAGTGAGATTCTCGTGAACCAATGCCCGCAATCACAGCAATCGGAAAGCCCTGTTGGTTAGCTCCTTCTTCAATAAAAGCTCTGAACTGTTGAGCGGCTTCTAATTGTCTGAGCATGGAAGCATCATTGCGAGCAATCGTCGTGGTAAATACAAGTTCAAGATTGGGAGGTTGCTCGTCTGATAACGCTGCCCAAGTCAGCGGACCGACAATTCCATCATCATCCAAACCACGAGAGCGTTGAAATTGTTTGACAGCCATTTCGGTTGCCTGTCCAAAGAAGCCATCAATAACGACAGCAATTCCTTTGGCATTGAGCAGTTCTTGCAGTTCCATCACTTCGTCTCGAAGTTGAGGAGAAGTATGGTCAAATCCGTCAAATAAACGTAAGGTTGGACCGATCATTGTGCAAATTCTCCTGGCATTTTGTTTTTTGCTAGTTTTCAGGATTATTGAAGTCAGTTTGCCTTTAGGAAGATGAGAGTCCCAACGCCGCAAGCGTGGCAGGCCCAACGATGCCATCAACCGGTTGCAATTGTTTCTGTTGTTGAAATGCTTTAACTGCCTCTTCTGTCTTTGGACCAAAGAAACCATCAACTGTTAACTGGAAGCCATTGCGGACTAATGCTTGCTGAACTTGGCGCACGTCATCTCCTTCCAGAAGTGGGCGCGTGAGTTGCAATAAGCGATCTCCTAGTTCAACGCTACCCCCACCATTAACCCCTGTGTCTAGAGTCGGACCATTAGCAAAGCCATTAGCAGGAGATTTACCGAGACGAGCGGCGGTATTTGGACCCCACTGCCCATCCTCTGCAATCCTGTCATTGGGATTGTTTTGATTCCACAGTTGCTGGAACGCCAGGATAGCAGTTGAGCGGATGTCACGAACCCCAGCACCTTTAAAGTCAAAATGAACCGGATCTGATGGACCTAGCCACTTCCAGCCCTGAGCTTCTAGGAAAGGTCGCCAGCCTGCATGATCTTCAATATCGAGAGCTAATCCACTTTGATGGTTGCTCTTTCCTGGCTCAGCAGCGATAGGAATGCCACATCGATTCGCCTGAGCTTGTTGAAAAAGAAGTAGTTGTTGGGCAATAGTCCGATAAGCGGAGTTGACAATCAGAGTCTGGCCTCGATTGGCAACTGCCCGATCTAGGGCGCGTTTAGCCGCTGGTTGTAAGAATGGCCAAACTGCTTGTCCAAGCCTGATCTTGGGCGAAGAAAAATCAACTAAAGCACCTGAGACAAGTCGATTCATTTGAGCAATGAGTTGCCGATCTAGTCCCCTAACCACTGTCGTGGAACAGCTTGTAGTCCCAGCTTGGGTTACTGTCACCATAAATTTCTTCCTTAGCGAGGGATTCTTAGTTCAACAAGTCCACTTAAGCTAAGGGAGTTGCGCTGGGATATCATTCCTACGCAAGTCCCTAAATACCTGGCGATGTTTAGCTTAAATGGTGGTTCTTTTATCCTACTATCCCACTTCCATCGGTCTAACACCCCTTAATAAGACTTAATATGGCACTGTGGGGTTTAATCACCTCAATTTGGGCATAATTACCGCACAGAGGGGTCTAGCATTGTCTCGCTAACAACAATCACAATCGCCCCAACTCCCGTAAGTTTTTCAAATCCAACTCAAAATCTTCAACATCATAGGAATACAGTGCTATTTGGCGCTGCTTTAAAAGTTGGCGAAAATAGACTTTACCTCGACTCTAAAAACTCTTCTACTGTCAAGTTAATATCGCTCGCAATCTGTCGTAATAATCTAGGTGCAATATCTCGTCCTTTATGAAATGGAACAGTAGTTGCACGTCCATCTTCAGGACAGAACTGTTTATGGGAGCCTTTCTGACGTACCTCAACAAAGCCAAGATTTTCTAAGATACGAACCACTTCCTGTGGTTTCAGAACAGGTATATTGCCGATGGTTACTGTGTACCAACAAATACTGTTTCAAATCTTGTTTGTTCATCCTCAAGGAGCATTTCTATCACTTCACAAAGATTTGTCTGTAATTTATCTAAAGTTTCACCTTGAGAATGTACTCCGGGGAACCCAGGGACATAACCAACATAGAGATTAGTATCAAAATCTTTTTCTACAACAGCAGTAAATGTGTTCATAACCGATACCTAATTTTTAGGCTGACCAGAATACAAAATAATTATGACATAAATATATAAGGAGAGCGCTAACAAATCTTGGTGCGTTCCCAGGAATTTATTGGCGGAGTAATTCGGAGTTGTCGTGGGGAACGCACCCTACAGCGATGGCTAATCTTGGTAATGATAGCGACAGGAAATAATTGTTAGATAATGATCATCGACAACATAAACAAGACGATTAGCTTCATCCGTACGGGACCAAAAACCTGACAAATTCTCTCTCAAGGGTTCAGGTTTACCGATTCCTTCAAAGGGATTGGATAGAGTAAGCTTAGACGCACTTACATTGCACTTTAATATCCTGGAACGCCTTGTAGATAGGGATACGAGTAGGAAACTTAAATGCGTCTAAGCTTATCTTGGATCAGCAGATTGATTCTTTTCAGGGTTTTCTTGTCCTGAGATTGCCAATAAAGATAATCTTTTCATGCTTTACTACCCCAAGCCAACTTACGCATCGATTAAATCATGTTCTTGTGTTTTACCTGCTTGATATTCTGCGATCGCTTCTTGCAAATGTTGAGCATTAGCTGCAGATCTTAAGAGATAAACTGTTTCCATCAGACTGTCATAATAACTTTTAGACATGATGACAACATCTTCTGTATCTCCTCTGACAATGAAAGTACAGTTTTTGTCATTGGCTACTGTATCTATTACAGATTTAAAGTTTTTTCGGGCTTCACTAAAGTTGACAATGTTGACGCTCATCAAAGTTGTACATGGTTAAGTACAATTGTTATTATAGTTCTGTCCAAATCTGGTTGGCAAAACCCAAAGGCTTCGGGGAACGCACCCCAAGCTGCGATCGCTTGCTTAAAGTCCATAATCTTGGTGCGTTCCCAAGAATTTATTGGCGAAGTAATTAGGAGTTGTCTTGGGGAATGCAGCTTACAAGATCGGCGATCGCACTACTAACGCTTCGATTAAAATAATATAAATATAATCTAGCTACAAGATCGGCGATCGCACTACCTTCTAGCTGGCTTGTCCCCCTCTCAGGTTAAACACTCCATACCAATGATGTATTGCTAACCACCCGACTGATAACAAACCTGCTAAACTCAAGGTTAAACCACTAAAGGGAATTAATAATGCAAATACTGGTAAAATTGCTCCAGCAATAGTACAAATAATGGCGGCTAAAGCAGCGTGACGATTTGCACCTAAACCATAGATGAAACCGAGTAAAATCAAGGATATGATCAACCAAGCTATTTCTGCATTCATTACTCGCGCCAGATAGGTTAAAGTTAATAAGCAAGCAAAGAAAATACCCGCAGCGATCACCAAATTTTTTAAACTCATGGGTAGGGACAAATATAAAAGCAATATCCACCACAAAAATAAGGCTGGTGCTAACAGTAATAACCGGGGCATAATCCCAGTTTTTCCTATTGGTTTGGTGGCAGTAAATACACCAAAGGGATTTCTTACAGAAACATTCTCATCGAATATCCAAGTAAATTGGGTACTGTCACCATCACTTTTAATTTCATGAGGAACTATCCCACTAGCAAAATCAGCATTTCTAAAATTAGCAATTGTTGTGAGGCGAAATTGAGAAAGTAATTGATCAGTGGCATTATAAACCCAACGTGGTCCACCTTGGGCTTGATAGCTAACTTTAATTGTGGTTTCTTGTCCTGGTTCTAACTGCAAGGGAAAAGCATAATCTCCAGGGTTTATTTGTTTTAATCTTGTTCCATCTCTTTCTACTTTATAACTAGAAAGTAAGGAGTAGCCTAAGGGTGGTGGTGCTTCAAAGAAAAAACTATTAACATCACTTAGTGAATTGACAATTTTATAATCAGCAGTGTAATCTGTAAGATAAATGGCACTGCGACTTTGCCCGTTTACACTTTGGTCAATTTTAACTTGAATGTTTGAACCTGCTACGTTTAAATAGCGAGTAACTTTTTGTTGATCTGTCACCTTGACTATTTTGCCGTTAACTTGAGTAGTATAGCTATAAGGTTCTTCGACAATGTAACGCACTTGGGGCGCAATTTGTTCTAATTTATCACCTGCGACACTTTCCGCTACTTGTGCTACTTTTGCTTGTTCCCAATAATGGTAACGGTTGCTTAAAGTAGAAGTGAGGAAAAATCCCGTAACTACTAAAATTAAAATTAGGGCTAAATGTTGTAGTTCTTTGAGCAGTTGGGAATAACGAATCGACCATTCCCCAAAGAAAACAGCTTGTTCGCTGGTGTTGCGTCTCAGAGAAAAACTGATGAGAGCGATCGCAACTCCCAAAGCTACAATTAAAAACGCAAACAATAGTGAACCTTGAATTAGTTGCGTACCAAACTTGATTAATTCCTCAGGATGTGTTAAATCTGGTAATCCTGGAATACCTTGAGCAATAGGAGACATAGGTAAATATGTAGATGTTCAGATCTGGAAACAACTTGACAGATATAATTTCCAAAAGTTTCTGCAAAAATACTAGGAAAACATTGTTAATATTTTAGAAGTCAGGAGTCAGTCCTGATGAAAAAATTTTCACCCCCACAGATGAAAGAGGTTTCTTTCCCTACACCCCACACCCCACACCCTACAGCCTCTTTCAAGTCAGGAGTCAGCAAGAATTGCCAGAATTACATTTCTTAAGATAGACGACAGAATTTATGTCCGACTACTTACTTCCATCAGGAAAGTCTCTGACCTTAAATATCAGGATATCTGGCCTCTTACCTATCGCATTAAGTTCACTCTGATATTCCATATAGAAATCAGCAAATCCATCATCACCTGCGGCTATGGATTCGGAACGCCCATATTTAACAGCAAAATAATCACCAGAATATTCATTGACTGCCTTAAAGACGATTGTTTCAGCCCAATCACCCTGTTCCTTGTTCGTGAGAAATTCGGAGTTAGCCATTGTTGGGGGCTTTCCAGTCATTTGTATTTCAGTATCAATCTCAAGTGGTGATTGCTTGATCAGGTTCAGAATAAGCTTAGACGCATTTAAGTTTCCTACTCGTATCCCTATCTACAAGGCGTTCCAGGATATTAAAGTGCAATGTAAGTGCGTCTAAGCTTATCATCTTTGTACATGAATTCTCCTTCTTGTTCAGCCCAGCCATCAATTATACCGCTCCCTGCGGTCGAGCAACCCTCTCCATCCTACTATCCCACTTCCATCGGTCTAAAACCCCTTAATAGGACTTAATAGCGCACCGTGCGGTTTAATCACCTCAATTTGAGGATAATTACCGCACAGAGGGGTCTAGCATTCCACTCAAGACGTGAAGACGACAATACCAAGCAATTGAGGCGGCATATCTCCCCATCTCCCCAAATCCCCCCGCAACGCGCACGAAGTGGTCTCCCCCCGCAACGCACAGGAAGTGGTCTCCCCGAAAAATTTTAGATTTTCTTAAGATCGACCTAAAAAATATTGGTCATTTTTTCCAATATAGTGTAAGTTAAGAAAAGTAAAGATTTCTGACAATTCTTCCACACATCTGCTCGCCTGCTGGGATAGATGGAGAAGAGAGCGCGGAATCTTAGCAATAATATACATTTTTCGGAGAAAACCCCCATGACCATTGCTGTCGGACGCGCCCCAGAAAGAGGGCTGTTTGATGCTCTCGATGACTGGCTCAAAAGAGACCGTTTCGTCTTCATCGGTTGGTCTGGTTTACTACTCTTCCCCTGCGCCTTCATGGCCCTAGGTGGA
>NZ_JADBUE010000214.1:0-9087 GCF_020245805.1 Microcystis sp. M179S2
AAGACCGAGAACAGGTAAGTTTAAAAAAGTTGGAAATCACGAATCAAATTGCCGCTTGGCAAGGCGAGATCGACAGTGGACAAAGAAGTGTGTTCATGACCGATGAATGTCATTTGGTATGGGGAGATACCTGTGGCTATATATGGGGTAAAACCAACGAACGGATTGAAGTGCCAATGACAAACGAGCGTGAACGTCAGACCTATTATGGCGCTTTAGACTATAGCAGCAAGGAATTTATTGTTAAAGCATACGCAACAGGTAATTCTGAAAATACCGTAGACTTTTTGAAATACTTACAATCCTTGCGCCCAAACCAGAAAATCAGCGTGATTTGGGATGGGGCTAGTTATCACAAATATAAGGCGATGCCCAAATACTTGGAATCAATCAATGCTGGCAAACATCCTGATGAATGGCAGGTCACTTGTATGCTGTTTGCCCCAAATGCTCCTGAACAGAATCCTGTGGAAGATATTTGGCTCTTTGCCAAGCGATTTATCCGCAGTTGTTATTATCTGTTTAAGTCTTTTGATATGGTTAAGTCTCTCTTTGTTGAGATTCTCTATGGCGCTTTCTTCTCTTTTCCTAAACTCTTTGCCTATGGATAAATCTCTAGCTATAACTCATTTCGGATTGCTATAGACAATGGAAATATTGCTGAAGATATCAGAGTCGATTAAGTTTCTTTCAAATAGATGATTGATATGAATGAAAAAGAGAATGTACAGTATCATGTTAAACATTCAAGCCAAATAAATTACCTGCTAATTGTCCGACAACTAAATGAATAGTGACCTAAGCGACTAAAAAACTAACGAAAAACATGCATTTGGCTCTACTTTACAAACAACTTAACAAAACGTCATATGCAACATGGAAAGACTAAAACTAACACTCTCAAAAGCTGATTATCAGCAATGCCTAAAGCTTTGTCGCAAGGGGACTAGCCACATCTCGATGCTCAATCGCGCTCAAGTGTTACTAGCTATGCACAATGGAGCCGCTATCTCAGAAATAATCAAGGTTCTAGGAATCGAACGGACAGGGTTATGGCGATTGAGATCGCAATATCTTCGATGTGGTTTAAATGAAGCTTTAGCAGATCATCGTCGTAAGCGTGATGTTGCAAATACAGCCTAAATCAGCACTGTGTCGAGCTTCGGTGATTGACCAAAACAGGGCTATGGTGCAAGATGCAGTCAAGCAAAGAAGCCCAATTTCTCACAAACCGAAAAAATGAAAACATCTCCAAACGATGGGATGAGAGTTACTTATACTCCTCATCGCAATGGTTCCAAGTTCTTCAACAGAATCCAAGACCCACAAATTGCCACATTAACCGCCACAATAGTCGGAATCGTCATTGCCTTCTCCTGTTCTAGAAGCATGTACCTGACTGGATTACTTGCCTTGATTGGCTTGCTGTTGGCTTTTCCAAAAACTTTACTAATGCTGTATGGCAAAGTTGAGCAACATCTACGAAATCGCAAGTACAGCCCCGTTTTACTTCTAGGCACAGGAATTGGTTTCCTAATCGGTTTGCTGTTGATTTTTACAATCGAGCCAGCTCAAGCCCAGTTTTTCAACAAAACCCAGACATGGTTAGGTGGTGCGATTCCTGGAATAGATGCATCTTTGGTTGCTTTGATTTTTAACGTGCTGCGAGCATTATTTGTGATTTATCTAGGGATTGGATTGGTGAAAGTGATCCAGTCGGCTAGAAACGATGATGATTGGCAGCAATTAGCGCGTACTCCGTTGATTCTAGTAGTGACAGTGACTATGGGAGACATCCTAGCCGCAGTTATTACTGGGGTTTAGGAACCATGTCAGACGAATACAAATTTCGTAAGGTCAATGCCATTCTGGGCGCAAGTCCGAAGATTGGACCGTTTCCCACCGAACTGATTATTCCTTGGGCAATCATCAGCTTTACGCTGTTTATGATTTGCTACGTGTTTTTGAATATGTCATGGCTATGGGTGTCAATAATCGTTGCCTGGGGGGATACAACATGGTGGATTTTAACGGGTTCCAAGCCATATCGGTTTCTATCAAAATTTATCCCCGTACCCAGATGGACGCGAGGCGCGTATCGGTACAAAGACATGAGCAAACAGGAGCCAAAAAGATATGTCCGTCGCTAATCCAAAAGTTAATCGTAAGGGCTATAAGCACTTTGAAAAAGAGCTTGCCGTAGAATGCATCCTCAAGTTTGAGCTACGAGATCGGACAGTGAGTTGCTTTGTCCTTAAACAAGGTAATTCATCCCTAGAATCATTGCAGTTCGTGTTTGGTTGGGAATCTAAAGGTATTCATACCACCCTGTCTGCCGAGCAAGAAACATCGATGTTTGACGCGATCCAATCGGGTTTGAAAGATATCCCTGATGGCGAAAAGCTGACGGTACATTTTGGTTCAGTTAGTTCAGATCGAGATCGCCAAAATCAACTCCAAGAACTCTACGAACAAGCGGATACGCCGCAGTTAAAGTTTTTGGTGATGGGTGAGAAGCAAAGGGTACAAGAGTTAGCCAAAGCGGGTTTGAGAAAACCTAAATTCCTACGTCTCTATGCAACCTACACGATTCGCGGCTCGACTGCCGAGGGTAATGATGCTCTGGAAAAAGTGCTGGCTTGGGTACAGAAGCTGTATCAGCAATTGGTGGGACAAGAAAAAGAAGCTGAGCAGGAGCGCCATGAAATTGCTTTTGCTAAAGCCTTTACCGATGGATTTCTAAACTGGGAACAGATTCTATCCAATCGCATGGGTTTGGATTTGCGACCTTTGACAGATCTCGAACTATGGGAACATCTCTGGCAGCAATTTAACAGCAGTGAAGCACCACCGATTCCGCAATTGCTGGTGATGTCAGATCGCGGTGTGCAGGAACAGGTGACTACGCAAGTGCATATGAAAACACTACTGCTAGAGCGTCCTGATTCAATTCCCTTTGCTGATAATGGCTTTGTTCATCTCAAGGGTGAATACATTGGCGTGCTGACCTTCATGGATAAACCAGGCGGCTGGGTATCCAAGGGCAAACAGATGCGCTATCTCTGGGAAGCGATCGCCCGTGATGCGATATCAAACACCGAAGTTTTTTGCCAGTTTACAAGGGCAAATGAAACGATTGTCAAAGCAAATATGCAGCGTGTGACCAAGCAAAGCATTGTCTCGCAAGAGCAGTCCGCTTCTTTGAATAACATCAATGTCAATGCTTCGTTAAAACTACAAAGAGCGGTCAAAGCCCAAGAAGCACTCTATGAGGGCGCAATTCCGATCAACGTGGCTGTAGCGATCTTAATTCGCCGTCCTAGTCCCAATGCCCTTGATGAGGCATGTCGTTATTTTTGCAGTTGCTTTCAACGTCCTGCATGGGTAGAGCGCGAAACTGAATATGCGTGGTTGATGTGGAAGCAAACCTTACCAATTACGGTTGGCAATTTGTTAGCTCAACCCTTTCCCCGTCGTCATGTTTATCTATCCGATGAAGCGGTTGCCTTTACGTGTTGTGTTATGCCCAGATCGGTCGATGAGACTGGGTTTGAATTGATTACCGAAGAAGGCGGTATGCCTCTGTATCTGGATGTACGAAAGCATCGGAATATTGGTATTTTTGCGACCACTCGTGCGGGTAAGTCGGTCTTGGTATCAGCTTTTATCTCGCAAGCCCTATGCAACAATCAGTAAATTGTCGCTCTTGATTCAGAAGATTGAGTAGTTAAAAAAGATTATTCTGTATATCTAATACCCAGATTCTCTACAAACTGTCTCTCCTTTAGCTTTAAATACTCTTCTCTCTTTAAAAGAAAATCATCAATTTTGTTTTGTTTATATAAATCAACCATTTCTTTCGTTATGAAATGCTTCTCCAAAACATCGTATTGTGAAGTTGTAATAAAATTATCAATCTGTTTTTTGTCTTTATTTTCTTCAAACTCAGAAGATAATCTCAAAATTATATTAGATGGCTTTCTATCTTTCTTTGAATAGATAAAAAATTCTTTTATTCCCTCTTTTTCCTGAACATCATTCCCATCAACAATTGATTTTAGATAAAATAGTTGTAAAGCTTTAGGTCTTACCCCTGTAAAATTTAGTTTGTTTGGATACTTAGCAGTATTGAAATTCATATCACTATTAACTTTATAAATACCATCAGTACTCTCTCCATCTATAAAATCACGAAAGACTTTGTAAGCACTTCTTTGCTGACTTAAAGAGTACAATGTAAAGTAATTGGAATAAGTAGTTACCCAAAACCAATTTTCTAGAGATTTAAACTGATCAAATGTGGGTTCTGGATTAAGCCTAAAATATTCAGAAATAAAAATTAGTTGACTAGGATAAGGCAATAGATGAATATCTATTACTAGTAATTTTCGATACAAGAAGTTTACAGATTTTGTAATGTGTATATATGCTGCATCTATAAAAGATTCTAGATCTTCAGTCAACAACTCATCTTCATTCTTAACATCAAAATAGATTTTTCCCTTTGCATTAGAGATACAATTCAAAACCGTGTCTCTCTTTAAGTTCTCAAAATTATATTTGTCTAAAGTATTTAAAAATATATTGATTGAGTCAATAAGTTTGAAATTAGTATTGCTTTTAACATAACTCAATGCAGAAAGAATATAATCCTTAGAAATTTTTGTCCCTGCTGAGTTTACTCTTTCAAATATATCAACAGCACTATTGATATCACTCCCCTTAATTTCTACATATGGTACTTTATATTTATGTAAGGTGTCATGTAGATTTCTTAATCTATCAATATAAATATTTTTATCATTTTCTGAAATTTGAGCCTTATCAATTTCTCTTAGATAAGTAAACAGTTCACGATTGTCATATATTCTGTACAGTTCAACGGCAAAATTTTTCTTGGTCTTAATAAAACTATTTTCCTCAACATCAAAAAAGACTAGAAAATCACTGAGTTTTTTGGGATTTTTTTCTTCGTCAAAATTTTTAGGATTTATCAACACACCAAATAGTGTCGATATTCTTTGGAACCCATCCAATATATACTTAAAATCATCAGTCTTCTTCTTAATAATATAGGGACCTATTTCATCGTCAGTTTTATATACACCTTCAGCTTTCCAAAAAAGAAGACTACCTATAGGATAACCTCGTAGAATACTGTCAAACAACTGAAGCATTTTACTAGAAGTCCAGATAAATTCTCTTTGAAATTCAGGTATTTTATAACTACCGTTGGCTACGTCCTCTAATAGATCTTCAAGAAACGCAATATCAGGTTTAACAGTTATTTTATTGTTTATCATATTTTTACCTAAAATGTATATTTAATGAGAATTGATATACTGTCTATATTACTTTTACTATTTTAAGTAAAATCTCCTCGATTTCAGAAATGCTTTCACCTGTTTCATTTGAGTAAACTTTGTGATGTTTACATCTTTCTTCAAGTTCACGATAGGAAAAGTTTGAAAGAAACATTTGAGGAAGTTCTTTTTTTATTGTTTCTTCACCTATACCAATATTCAACTGTTCTTCTTTAGTTCCATACTCCAGAAAGTCTAATTCATCTACACTTCTATTTCTTAACTTGAGTTCTTCAAGTTCAGTCAGCTTAAGCGGTATTTTTTCATTTGTAATTAGTACATTTAAAGGGATATAATTTTCAATTTTCCTTTTATATAACTTATGGTAGATGATATTTCTTTGTGAAAGATAGTCAATTATGTCTTTGTATTGAGTATCAAGAATTTGACCGTCTGACATTTTTTTATCACTATCAAAAATAGCTATTAACTTATATTGGGAAATATTAGAATAGCGCGGATCATCAATCCATCGCTGAGTTACCTTTTTTATCTCACGTACACCACCAGAATTTTCGGATTCTACAGTACCTCGTTTTATTGCTTTATTTAATAAGAGATAAATAGGTTGTCTTGATATTTTACTACTGCTGTATTTTTGACAAACACCTTGAATAAATTTCCAGTCGTTAATTCCATTTTCCACAATAACTTTAGAACGTTCTGTAATAATTCTATACGCATCTTTTGGATGTACCTCTTCTGGATTGGTTCCAATAACTAAACGAGTGAGATGAGTTTTATGTAATTTCGTAATATTAATATTTTTTCGAGCAACATTGCTAATGTAGTCTTCTAACTGCTTTTTATCCCGTTTAGATAGACATTCTAGGATATTACTATTATATTTATTCTGACTATCAAAAAAAATATTAGTAATAGATTGAATATCAACAAAATGATTATCTTCAAGAATCTCAACAAGTATTTTAGCGAGAATATGCTGTATATCAGAATCTTCGGTTTGAAAAACTGTGTTATTGAAAAATATGATCATGATTTAATCCTTTTGTTCCTTGCGTTTAATAGCTTTCTGCATTTCTAGAATTTCTGTTAAGCTTTCGCTAAATACATCTTCTGACCAAGTACTAAAAACCCCTTCTTCATCAACAGTAATTTCAAGAAGCTCTTTACCTTTCAATTCTGCATCCTCTATCCAATAAATTATTAGATCGTCTTTTGTAAAACCAAAATCATTTTCAACAATTAGCCTACGAAGTCGTAAAAGTATATTTTCAGAGTGTGTTTCAATAATAAAAGTTTGGTCATTTTCTTTAGCAGATTTTGCAAACAACTCAGCTAAATCGCCATGTGCAGCAGGATGTAAATGTAGCTCTGGCTGCTCTAGAACAATTATAGAATCAGGTCTATCTGTAACATTTGCACGAACTACTAGAGGTAGAGCTTGATTCATACCTTGTCCAACATCCACAAGATTAATGCTTATATCTTCTTTAGTAAGTAAAATCTGTATCAGTGGCTTTTTACTTCTGTTATCAACATTTAATTCCCAACCATCAAAATGTTCTTTATACCATGTTCCTACACTTTCATATAACTTATCTCCTTCTTTAAGTTTACTCATGCCAAGCATAGAATATGCATTTTTCCCACTAATGCCCGTGTCTTTGAATTGTGTTTGTCCCGTTAAATAAAAATATCTATCTGGTAAAGTTCTAAATGGACCAATATAATCAACATCTATCTTTATTTTAGGAAATGGATCTTTAGAAGTTTCTTGATTAGGAAGATTCGTAGGAATAAAACCTTTAAATTCAACATTTCGTTGATTGTTATTAACTTTATCAAAGTAAATTTCATTCTCCCATTTAAGATCGAATTGAGGAGTGTTATCTATATATTTCCATTCAAGTATTTTTAGTCCATAGCTGTCCTTAGAAGATTTTCCCACACCTACGAATAACACAACTTCTATCTGTATGTTATTCTCAAATTCTATTTTGAAACTGATTGGCTTTCCAGCTAAACTATTACCAAAGAATAAGTTTTCAAAATCTTCGCCTAATTCTACTCCATTATTATTTAATAGCAAAGGCTCATCTATCTCACCTGAAAGAGAATTCTCCAACAAAGTAAATAACTTAGCTATTGAACTTTTACCAGAACTATTCTTACCAATTAAAATAGTAATTGGTTTTAATTGCATTGTTTGCCTTTCATAAAAAGCTTTATAGTTTTCAAATGAGATAGATTTTAATTTCATGCTTTCAAATTACAAAAGAATTAGGTGAGGAAGCGCTCAATGAGCAAATATTAAGACATCATAGCAACAAAAATCAATATTAAAAGGGATTGTCTATAGTCTATTACTAGGGTACATGACAATCACGTATGGTTGCCACAATCAAAGCAAGTTTTTTGCAAAAAATTTATGAGTTAATGGCAAAAATGGCGATCAATCACTAAAATGGTAGCCATCAGCCGACCTTGAAGTATTGGCACTCGACTTTACGCAAACTGCCGTGCAGACCACCAATATCGATCTGGCTGACCTAACTCAAAAGCAAGGTTATCCTGCCACGATCGCCAAGATGGGAGATTTGGCTCCTGCTGGTTCTAGAGGTGTTGTCGTTGTCGATAATTTCCTCAGACAGACAGGAAGAGAAACTTTTAAGGGTGAAAACTATATCTTGCAAAGGAATGAAGATAGCGACATCGCGATCGCTAACGATAGGGGAGAAAACATTCTGCGGACTGACAAAGGACAAATCACTGCTCAGTCAATGACTCCAGAGGATTTGGCTAGTTTCAAGCAAATTTTTCAGCGCATGAGTCAACCTGCCTCCGTTGCCGATAAATTGCCACGCTTGAAAGTAGAACCTATTCAACCCCAGCTAGAGCGCTAGGAAAACACGATGATTACCGCTAATCCTGATGTTAATATCGCCCAGTTTGTGACGGCTTTTAATCAGCTTGTCGATATTCATATAGTCAACATTTTAGCGATCGCTGAACGAGAGAATTATCCAATTACTTTGACAGATTTTATTATGGAAGATAAAGACGATGTATTCGATGAAGAATGGGATCTGGCTTATGCACCAAGCAGTAATCCCGATTCCGATAGTAATGAAGCTCAATTGGTGAGTGTTGCTATTCAAGAGCAGAATCAGATTAATTACGCAACCCAGATTCAAGCTCTGGCTCTGTCGATGTTTGATGGTTTGGCGAAACTGGGTAAAGACAAAACCGAAAATAAACGCGATGGTAATGAGCAAGAAACTTCGCAACCTTCCACTGAGACTAATGATGAACGTGACCTGAAGCTGGCGCGTGATTGTCGAGAACTGCTGCAAGTTCAGGGGAAAGAAGATGGCAATAATCTTATCTTTGAGCGTCCTGATGGTAAGGGGATTTACAAGTTCAGTCTCGAAAAAGCATCGGATACGATGACTTTAAAGGCAAAAGATCGTCCTGTTAATCCGATTCTTGTCGAATCGCAGGGCAAAATCATTGAATCCAATGTCACTGAAAGAGATGCTGCCAATATCAGTAGGGCTGTCGCCATGTTGAATGCACAGCAAACCAAACCTCTTGAAAATCAGAAATAGTTCCATTTAGCGATAAAGTTTACACAGGTACAAAAATATGAAAAAGCTGTTACTCGTTGAATCTCCATCTAAGTGCAAAACCATCCAAGCCATCCTCGGTAGTGAATGGCAAGTAGAAGCTTCCTTTGGTCACTTTACGGAACTAGCTAAAG
>NZ_JADBUE010000215.1:0-6608 GCF_020245805.1 Microcystis sp. M179S2
CGACCTGCAGTAAGGGTTTTGTTAATTTTTTAGTATTTATGTATGGGGGAAGTCCAGATATAACGCTCCCATCAGGAGATAATTTGATCGTTGCTAAGAACATCAGGCTTTTTATCATTCCAGAGGAGATATTTGTTTCTACAATCCAGACATGAGAGTTTTTTTCTTTTATTTGTATGCGAGGTGGCTCTTCAAGTAAACCAATTCTAGTTAATGAAACAAGCAGATCACCTAGTTCGGATGGCTCTAAAGATTCTATTTTTAAATCTTCAACTTGAGGGAAAATATCTAAAAACTTTCTCTTTATTATCTCGAACGTATCAGGATATTTTTTATAAGTGATCAGTAGTTTGTCGGAAATAGGAAGTTGACTCGATTGTAATTCAGAGAGAGAGAGTTATATTCGGCATATTCGTTGTTTATAAAGATTTTAGCCAATGTTGAAGATGAGATATTAAACTCAAGTGGATTGAAAATCATTTTGTTAAATTCCTGTCGAACAGGGAAAACATCTTCTTCTTGATTGAAAAGCTCTATACAGCTTAAATAAGATGGTAGTTTTGGTGTCTTTGAATGTTTAAACTCAATTACCTCTTGATTTCTTGCGATCAAAACCTCTTGATCTTTTAAAAGAGTTTCCCTAATTATACTAACCTTATTTTCGCCGTCATTACTATTGACTTCATCTTCTTCAATCTTGATGAGAGAACGAGCTTTTCTAACCTCAAATTCACCCAACCAATGATAACGAACATGATCATTGGTTAAAAGTTCTACATCCCATTTTACTCCATTTATAGACTCACCGTTAGCGATTCTTTTTAAATTACTAATGGCCTTTAAAATCGAGGTTTTTCCTGCACATGAGATACCAACTAATAAATTCAAATCTGGAAAAAATTTGCAAGAATCTATACTTACTCCAGAGGATAAATCTTGATAGGATAACCTCAAAAGTTTCATAATAATTCCCCACTGCTAAAACTAAAAAGGGTGAGTTAATTCTCACCCCAAGATTTTACTGAGGATCGAGTTTTAGGACTGCCATAAATGCCTCCTGGGGTACATCAACAGTTCCGATCGCTTTCATCCGTTTTTTCCCTTTTGCTTGTTTGTCTAACAGCTTTTTCTTGCGGCTAATATCACCACCATAACACTTAGCTAAGACATCCTTTCTTAAAGCGGGAATATGTTCACTAGCGATAATTTTAGAACCAATAGCTGCTTGAATGGGAACCTTAAATTGATGCCGGGGAATCAATTCTTTTAACTTTTCGGTTAAAGCGCGACCAACATAATAAGCTTTATCCCGGTGAACGATCATCGCTAAAGCATCAACGGGATCACCATTGACCATAATATCTAATTTAACTAGCTCATTTTCCCGATAGCCAATTAATTGATATTCCATACTAGCATAACCGCGCGATCGAGATTTTAATTGATCAAAAAAGTCCGTCACCACTTCCGCTAAAGGTAACTCATAAATCAAAGCGGTGCGAGTTTTAGTAAAATAACGCATATCCTTGAAAACTCCCCGACGACTTTGACATAATTCCATCAAAGCACCTACATAGGTTTCCGGAGTAATCATTTCCACTTGGATATAAGGTTCCTCAATTTTTTCCCGTTTTTGTGGGGAAGGTAACAAACTGGGATTATCCACTTCGACAATTTCCCCATCGGTGGTAGTGACCTGATAAACTACCGAGGGGGCAGTGGTAATTAAATCTAAGTTATATTCCCTTTCTAGTCTTTCCTGCACGATTTCCATGTGTAGCAGTCCCAAGAAACCGCAACGGAAACCAAAACCCATGGCGCTAGAAGTTTCCGGTTCGTAGGATAGAGCTGCATCGTTTAATTTTAACTTTTCCAGGGCATCTTTGAGATCGGCATACTGATCAGCATCGGTGGGGAATAATCCGCAGAAAACCATCGGTTTTGCTTCTGTATAACCGGGTAAAGGCTCTTGTGCTGGTTTAGCGGTTAGAGTAATCGTATCACCCACCCGGGCATCAGCAACAGTTTTAATCGCGGCTGCCAGATAACCCACTTCTCCCGCGTGCAGTTCATTTACCTGTACCTGTTGCGGTGATAAAATTCCCAATTCATCAATCACAAATTCTTTACCAGAAGCCATAAAACGAATTTTATCGCCCTTTTTCACCCGACCATCCATGACGCGGAAATAGACAATTACCCCTCGATAAGCGTCGTAATAACTATCAAAAATTAAAGCTCGGAAGGGTTCTTCGAGGGTATCTTGGGGAGGGGGAACCAATTGGACGATCGACTCTAGAATATCATTAATACCGATCCCAGCCTTAGCCGAGGCCCGAATCGCCTCACTACAGTCTAAACCCACCACTTCCTCGATTTCCGCCGCGACCCGTTCCGGTTCGGCACTGGGTAGGTCGATTTTATTTAAAACTGGGATAATTTCGAGGTTATTTTCCAGTGCTAGGTAAACATTGGCTAAAGTTTGCGCCTCTACTCCTTGGGACGCATCCACAACTAATAAAGCTCCCTCGCACGCCGCTAAAGACCGAGAAACCTCGTAGGAAAAATCCACATGGCCGGGGGTATCAATCAGATTGAGAACGTATTTTTGACCATCCTTAGCGGTATAATCCATGCGTGCCGCTTGTAACTTGATGGTGATACCTCGTTCCCGTTCCAAGTCCATATTATCGAGAAATTGTTCTTTCATCTCCCGTTGGGCTACGGTTCCCGTAATTTGCAGGAGGCGATCGGCGAGAGTTGATTTACCATGATCGATATGAGCGATGATGGAAAAATTGCGAATGCGAGAAACGGGAACGTCAGTCATCGTGGTTCACTGCTGGCAAAAGTCAGGGGTTTATAAAATTTTAGATTCCTTAATTCATTGTAGAGGTAAAGTCTCTAAGGCTGGAGCAAAAGCGAAAAGTAAAAGGTAAAAAAAGCTAAACTGCAAGTATAGTCAGGGTTTTGGCCTTAGCTTCCCCTCTCGGCATCCACAGGAAACGATGGTCAGTTTGAGTATGGGGACAAAATCAGGGAAAGGGCAATGGCTAGGGTAAAGATGTAAGATTTGTCCAAATCGGATTACTATAGATAAACTCTTGGATAAGAATCCTCGACTGACGGGTAGAATGATAGATAGCAATAATTGATAGAGCTTATGAACGAAAATGCTACACCGACTCAGCGCACGGCGGAGAAAGTTGAAATCGCTATTCACCTTGACTCGGAAGTTTTAGAACAGATTAAACACCTGACTAACGATCCTAGTCGCATTATCGAAACGGCGATTAAACAGTGGCTAAGAGGAGAGAAACAACCGGATGAGGACTTAACCCGTCATCTTCGACGCAATCCCCCCGTACCCCCCAAAGGGGAATGGAATGACTAAGATTTTTCAGTCTCTAATAGGTTATTTCCCGACGGAGAGACTGAAATATTTTCTTAGGTCAACCATTGATAGTAATTGAGATTTTTTCCCCAACTAAGCTGGTTAATAGTAGTATTGCCTGTAACAGCAACGCAACGGTTTAAGCTATTTACCTACTGCTCTGGTTTGCAGTAGGCTTAGTTGTCGTGTAACCCATAGGTGTATAGATTATTATGCCGTTGAATAAACAGGCTATCTTAGATGACATTTTTCGCAAAGCACCACCGTTGAACTCTGAGGACGACTGTGCTGAGAATGTTGTTATTCCTTTCATAATGAGGCTTGGTTACGACAGGAACCAGATACGTCGAAAAGTCTCAATCACTGGAACTTCAGGACATAGATTTAGAAAGCAAGCTGATATCGTTGTTTATATTGGGGAACGTCCGGCTCTTGTGGTTGAAACCAAGCGTATTCAGCATCGATTGAGCGAGGAGGATGTTAACCAAGCGCTTTCCTATGCTCAACTTCTTGAACCATCTACACCAATTGCAGTTCTGACTAATGGACGTGATTGGGAGATTTATTATTTGGATAGAGACGATATTGGCGGATTAGAATCCGTTCCTGAACCGCAAGAGCTTGAAAGCACAATACTTACTGTCTCTAGCAATGTAGTTCAATTGGAAAAGCGACAAGCTGCTGAGCGACTTTTAGTAACTATTGAAAATAAAGGTGACTTAGAAATAGCATTTAGGGAATGTCGAAAAGAGTTAGCTAAAGAAGGACTCATTGCCGAGTCTGCATTTGATGAGCTAACTAAAATTCTCACTTGTAAGTTTAACGAAGAGAAAAGAGATGCTGAAGGCCTTGCACCCAATCGCTTTACATCTTCCTGGCTTCTTGGCAGTGGACCTCTAGCTGCTTTACAGCAAATGTTTACTGACGCAAAACAGACTTTTAATGTATTCCCTACGGGAACTCAAATTCAAATTAGAAGCAACGAAACTGTTGAAAAAATTGTTCGTGAATTAGAGCCTTTTGGTCTTTATGGTTTTAAGACACCACTTGGCTTGGCTGGAGCAGGAGGAGATGTAGTTGGTTCTGTTTATGAGGCCTTTCTTACTGGAACACTCCGAGGGGACTTAGGACAGTATTTAACCCCAAGACAATTAGTTGAGTTCATGGTTGAGATAGCTGATATAAAAATTGGAGAAAAAGTCCTTGATTTATCATGCGGAAGTGGTGGCTTTCTTATTAGAGCGTTTATTAATGTCCGCAAAAAAATTCGATTTCTTGATTCTAGCCAAGATGAAAAAGATCATTTAGTTAGTAATCTTGTCACGAATAATCTATGGGGAATTGAGATAAATCCTCGGTTAGCCACTTTATGTCGAATAAATATGATTTTACATGGTGATGGCTATGAACATATTTATACAGGAGATTCAATTAGAGAAGATGTTTTTGGGAATACAGATGGACGCAGAACTGATTTTTTAAATATTGAGCAAAATAACGCAGCAATGTTTGATGTAATTCTCATTAATCCCCCGTTCAATATACCCTATGAAGATTCTGCTACTTTAAACCGGTATTATCTAGGACGAGGTAAAGCTGCTCAAGGTTCAGACTATTTGGTTCTTGAGAGAGCAATTCGACTATTAAAGCCTGAAACTGGACGTTTGCTAGTTATTTTGCCCCATGGTGTTGCCAGCGGAGTTTCCGAGACTGAAGTTCGCAACTTTGTGAAATCTCGTACACATATTCATGGTTGTATAAGCTTACCTGTCGGATCATTTAAGCCGTTTGGGGGGTCTAATGCTAGAACCTGTGTTTTGTATCTCAAGAAGACTACTGGAGACAATAAAAAGCGTTTTTTAGCACAAGCAGAACACGTTGGCTATGACATTACCTCAAAATATTATAGAGAAACTGATCTCAATGATTTACCTGTTATCGCGGAAGCCTATCATAGAGTAAAACTAGAATTGCAATGACTATCGAGTTAATTAAACCAGACCCTTTAATATTAACAATCACTGAAGAATCAGCCCGTAGTATCGATACAGTTGATGCTGGTGCAGCTTATACACAATATTTGCATGAGCAAATAGGTGAGTTTGAACAGCAGCCTTTAGGAAACTTTGTAGATGTTGTATCAAGAAGCGTTAATCCACGCTCTAGTAGATATGCTGGTCAAATATTTGAATATATAGATTTACGAGAAGTAGATGATATTTATGGCTATATATTAACTCTTAAACTTAATCAAGGAAATGAGATTGGAAGTACAAAACATCGCTTTCAAAAGAATGACATTCTTTTCGCCAAGATCATGCCCAGCTTGGCCAACAAAAAGATTGCGCTAGTAACTCAAGATGTAACTAACGCAGTAGCTTCAACTGAATTTATTGTTTTGCGAAAAAAATCACAAGCCGAGATTAATCTTTATTACCTTTTTCGGGCTTTACGTTCTGATCATTTTACCCGACAAGCGACAGCAAACGTTACTGGTGCAACGGGGCGACAGAGAATTAGCCCGTCTAGATTACTAGAATTACAAATAATTGTTCCTCCAGAAGAGATTCAAACACAAATTGGAGATGCTGTCGAACAAGAGTTTACGCTAAGGACATTGGCGGCAGAACAATCAAAGAAAGCTGATGACTTAGCTCAGCTTGTACTTGGTAATCTAACTCTTAGAACCGACAGCTAGAAAGCGCGGAAGGTAGGTTGGGTTGACGACTGTTACCCAACACCCCATCCAATAACCAGGCAAAATCATTTATAATTATTTGATAATAGGACATTGGTTGGGTTTCGTGCTAAATTCGTTGAGTATAGGCTACATATCAGGACAAGCAAAAGGGGGAATAGATAATCAGTTTTTAATAAACGGATTTAGGATCATTTTGCTTGGGTACTTACGGGAGGAACAAAACTGATGCAGATAGAAATTGAAGGCTGCGATGCTATCAAGGTTGCTGAGGACATCCTAGAGATGGAAGGGGTGCAAGGCAGCTACGAAGTTATCTCCAAAGTGGAGAAAGAGGGAACCCTTGCCACCATCGCCACCATCATCGGCATTATTACTGGACTTCCCCCATACAGAAATACTAAAAAATTAACAAAACCCTTACTGCAGGTCGCTTCTCAGAAAAAATTGAAAAGACGCTACTGGGTACATTTTCCCTTTGAAAATGGCTGTACCGTTGACTGTATCTAGAGTAGA
>NZ_JADBUE010000216.1:0-28413 GCF_020245805.1 Microcystis sp. M179S2
GGTGTGGGGTGATGGGGTGTGGGGATAATAAATAAAAATAATATCCTGACTCCTGAATACTGACTCCTGAATACTGACTCCTGAATACTGACTCCTGAATACTGACTCCTGAATACTGACTCCTGAATACTGACTCCTGAATACTAACTCCTGTCTCCTGTCTCCCGTCTCCTGTCTCCTGATGACCGGCTACTAACCCCACCAACAGACTTATTCAGCACACCCTACCTAGCTTTTTGTCATAAATATTGATATTATTTAACAATGAGCAGCAATTTATGGTAAATATATTTATTTAGGAGAGCGAGAAAATGGCTGGATTCTTTGGCCTGTTTGGCAATAAGACGAAATACGTCGATGAACCGATGGATATGAGCGCACCGGAACCGAAAGAGGCTTTTTACTTGGAACCCGATGACGCTAAAACTCTCGGTGATATCGACTTTATGCGGACACCGATCACGATCCGACGTACTTTCCCGAAAACTGCCTCGAATAAAAAGGGTGGCGAATCGATTAAACAGATTTCTTCTATGGAAGTCAGCAAAGTCACCGATAACGGTATTGTGGCAAAATCGGCCACTTCCGAGGCTAGTAGTAAGGCTAACGCTGCTAATGATAACGTTCGTCGCGCTAACGATGACAATATCAATCCTTTCCTGAAAATGGCCCGCGAAATCAAGAAATAGTATAGTAAGGTGAGCATTGGCCACCCTTGATATCAAACTTTGGTGGGGAAAGCCCACCTTTTTTTATGACCATTATTAACGGAAAAACCAAGTTATTAGGCGTAATCGGCGATCCTATCGGC
Source organism: Microcystis sp. M179S2 (assembly GCF_020245805.1). Lineage (NCBI taxonomy): Bacteria > Bacillati > Cyanobacteriota > Cyanophyceae > Chroococcales > Microcystaceae > Microcystis > Microcystis sp. M179S2. Next base: position 812 of record NZ_JADBUE010000216.1, read on the forward strand.
CATACTCTTTCTCCCCCCATGCACAATGCCGCTATCGATGCCTTGGGGCTAAATTATGTCTATCTTCCCCTACCGATCGCCCCGGAAAATTTGGCAACTGCGATCGCTGGTTTGTCCGCCATCGCTCTAGAGGGTTTTAGCGTCACAATTCCCCATAAATTAGCAATTATTCCCTTATTATCGCAAATTACCGAGAAAGCCAGGCTAGTGGGCGCAGTTAACACCGTCTGGCGCACGGAAACCGGCTGGCAGGGAACGAATACCGATGTGGATGGCTTTCTCGCACCCTTGAAATCCCTTGACAAAGATTGGAGTCGGGTGAATCCAGTTATTTTAGGCAATGGCGGCGCTGCCCGGGCGGTGGTGGTGGCTTGCGCCCAGTTGGGCTGTGGCGAAATTCATGTGGTAGGACGCAATCAAAAGAAATTAGATCCTTTTAAAGAAAGTTGGGCGAATACCAGCCTCTATGACCTCCTAGAAGTGCATAGCTGGGACGAATTAGAGGGGCTGGTATCCACCACAGAACTCCTGATTAATTCTACCCCCATCGGAATGTCCCCCCAGGGCGAACAATCCCCTGTTGAGTTAGAATTATTAGACCTTTTACCCCCATCGGCGATCGCCTACGATCTAATTTATAATCCCCGGCCGACCAAATTTCTCCGGTTGGCCCGGACTAGAGGGATCAGAATTATTGATGGGTTAGAAATGTTAGTTAATCAGGGAGCGATCGCACTAGAAATCTGGTTAGGTCAACCCGTCCCCGTCTCGGTCATGCGGGAAGCTTTGTTAAAACAATTCTAAATGCTAAAATCCTATTTCTAGCTTTATTTATGCCCCCTTCTAGCTCCTTTTGGAAAACTCTGAATAACTCGATTCTAGTGCGCTATCTATTATTATTTGGCTGTGGCTGGAGTCTAATTATCTTAATTAACTATTTCTACGGGATGATCGCTATTTTTACTGGTTCGGCAGTCCTGGCCGCCCTATTAAATTATCCTGTGGTTTGGTTATCCCGTTATCTACCGAGAGGACTAGCCATTGCTATTACCACCCTAGCAGCTTTTATCCTCCTATTTGGATTAGTCACAGGCATAGGATTAGAAGCAGTTAATCAGGGGAGAGGACTACTATTTAATCTTACCGATGCCCTGAGTCAAAAAGATTTTTTACCCTTTCAAGACTTTCTCGATCGGTTAGATTTGAATAAAATGGTGGGAAGCTTACAAACCGGTTTAGCCACGGGTTTATCGCTCGTACAGGGAGTTTTTTCCAGTGTCTTTACGGGCATTTTCGGGGCGGTGATCAGTGTTTATATGCTCATCGACGGTGATAAACTCTGGCGAAGTTTTTTGCAACTTCTCCCCATAGCATACCGGGAGCGTTTTGCCAAGTCTTTTCGACAAAGTTTTCTGGGATTTATTCGCGGGCAACTGTTGTTAATGCTCTTTTTATCGGTGACGAGTTTCTTAAGTTTTTCCCTATTAGGAATCAAATATGGGCTAATTTTAGCGAGCATTCTCGGTGTTATCGATGCTATCCCTGGTATCGGGGCAACCTTGGGCATTTTGTTGGTAACTATCTTGACTTTTACCTCCCAGGGACTAGCAATTGCCGTTAAAGCTTTTATTGTCTGTGTTGTCTTGGTGCAAATTCAAGATAATATTATTCGCCCTAAAGTTATGGGCAATGCCCTAGAATTAAACCCGGTAATTTTATTTTTATCTCTCTTTATCGGCGAAAGAGTTGCGGGATTATTAGGGGTTTTTCTCTCCATTCCTATCGCCGGAATGATTGCGATCTGGATCGGATCGAGCGAAGAAAAACCAATAACAGCTTTAGAGGAAAATCAGTTAGGAGAAAGTCAAGAGAATTAAGAGCCGATACCCAGTCTCTACTATACAATTAGAGAAATTTGTTATCTACAACACTCGATCGCTACCTAGGGTTTGCTGAAAAAGTAGGGGCGAAGCATTCGGATAGGAAATCTACGGTTTCAGCGATAGGTTATGCCCGAATGCTTCGCCCCGAAGAAGCAAGGTTTGGAACCACGATTCTCTCAAAATCTTGCACCTGTGGGAGCGAAACAAGCCACTAAAACCCTTACCTCGTCTATATTTCACATTTATTCAGCAAACCCTACCTATGGAAAACCTAGATTTAAAGAAATCCTCGCCCCTCTTATTTATCTCACCGTTTTTTCTCTGGGGAACAGCGATGGTAGCGATGAAGGGTGTTATCCCCCATACTACCCCCCTATTTATGGCGGGAATTCGCCTTGTCCCCGCCGGAATGTTAGTTTTAATAGTAGCTTGGTTTTTAGGTCGTCCTCAGCCCAAAACCCTGCAAGCGTGGCTATGGATTGCCCTTTTTGCTCTGATGGATGCCACTCTTTTTCAAGGTTTTCTGGCATTGGGATTAAATCGCACCGGGGCAGGGTTAGGATCGGTAATTATTGACTCCCAACCCCTAGCGGTGGCTTTAATGTCGAGTTGGCTATTTAAGGAAGTTATCGGTGTCTGGGGATGGTTGGGATTGGGTTTAGGAATTGGGGGAATTAGTTTAATTGGCTTGCCCGATCAATGGTTTTATGACTTTTTTGGACAAAAAGCGGTAAATATTGACTTTAGCTGGCAAGAATTACTAAATAGCGGCGAAATGCTGATGCTTTTGGCTTCCCTATCCATGGCGGTGGGAACAGTCTTAATCCGGTTTGTCTGTCGTCATGCGGATCCCGTCAGCGCCACGGGATGGCACATGATTTTAGGGGGATTGCCCCTATTTTTAGCTTCAGGTTTCAGAGAATCCCATCAATGGCAGAATATCGATTTAAATGGTTGGTTAGCTTTAAGTTATGCCACGATTTTTGGTAGTGCGATCGCCTATGGAATATTCTTTTATTTAGCCGCCAAGGGCAATTTAACCAGTTTAAGTTCTTTAACTTTTTTAACTCCGGTTTTTGCCCTCACTTTCGGGAATTTATTCCTCGGTGAGATGTTAAGTGTATTGCAATGGGTGGGGGTATCTTTAACCCTCGTTAGTATTTATTTAATCAATCAAAGGGAAAGAATCGTCCCACAATTGCGGGCAATTTTTGCTAATCTTTCCTCACTTATACCCAAAAGCAACTAACTCAAATTCCGTGCGAATTACCTCGACTCTGGCAAAATTTGCTTCTTGGAATTTCTGGTTGAGATTTTGAGAGGTAAAACCAGTTTTGTGAGCCATATAGGGCATTCCGGGGACTTCTGTTCCCATGCCGTAAAACATCCATAAAGCTCGCACGGGACCACCGGGAGAAATATATAAAGGTTCATTTTCCATATCGCCTCTAGCGACAAATTCGGCGGCAGTTTGCATATCGGGAACCACGATCATCAAAAAGCCTTCGGGTTTAAGAATGCGTTTAAATTCCTCTAGGGCGATGGGAACTTCGTAATGATAAATATGTTCTAGATTATGACTAGAAAAAACCGCATCGACGCAGTTATCGGGAACGGCACTTAAATCAGTAATCGTTCCTAAAATATCTGGGTTAACAGCAGTATTGATATCGAGGCGAATTTCTTGCCAATTGCCATCGCGGAATAGTTGGGGTAAAGCTTCGGGATTATAGGGACCACAACCCACATTTAAAACCAGTTTTTTCGGGGATTTTAGCGCTGTTATCTCTGGGGGAGCATTCCAAGCTAATAAACAAATATTTTTCAAACCAAGCAAACCGTGATTAGCGACTTGATCATCTAAAATTATCTGGGCTTGGGGATGGGTTTTAAGAAAATCTTTTATCGCCTGTTGGAGAGCAGGATGCTGACATTTATTGATCATAATTAAAGCGGAATCAGACCAGAATTTTTTGGCTAAAAGTAAGGAGATCAAGAGCGATCGATAGTCTTCGTGGGCATCGTAGTAATAAACTCCCAGCTTTTCTTCACTGTTTAGTTCTTCGAGATCATCGAAAAAGTTTTCCGTTTCTTGATCGCTTAAAAATATTTGTTCTGATAGTTGAAAATCCTCCAAATCCTGGGATAATATAGTTAGTTTTTCTCCCGATGGATCGTATTTAAAAAAAGCTTCTACGCCATAACCGTAGCGATCGCTATTATCGCAGAAAGCGGCGACTAAACTACCGCGACGAAAACAACCCACTTGACAGTAAACCTCGTCCGGTTGCAGACAGGCAACGGCTAAATTGAGTAGGGGAAAGAGATTGCGATCGGGATAAGATGCGGTTTTTTGGCTTAAAAGGGTTAATTGCTCGGAAATAGGCGACATTAAAGCCGATCCCCAATCCTGATACTGTTGAGGCAGTTTTTCTAAGAATTTCTGTAAATCCATACCTTGCTTTCCCGAAAACTATAATCCTTTTCCACTATCGTAAATCATCGTGCTTGTCATCAGGCCACGGACTCATATTGTAGAAGAGTGCTAATCTAACTATTAGCCCATCAGCACAAGTAGAGGAACTTCTGATATGCCCGACAACCGTTTCCAGATCAAATTTTGGGGAGTACGGGGAAGTATCCCCTGTCCTGGTTCGGAAACCGTTCGTTATGGTGGTAATACTTCCTGTGTAGAGATGCAAGTCGGTGGAGAAAGATTAATTTTTGACGGTGGTACGGGGTTACGCATTCTAGGACAGTCTTTGATGGCAGAAAGTCCAGCGAAAGCCCATTTATTTTTCACCCACTCCCATTGGGATCATACTCAGGGTTTTCCTTTTTTTATCCCTGCTTTTATCCGGGGCAATACTTTTAAAATCTACGCAGTTCCCTCCCCCAACGGGGTGACCATGAAGCAAAGATTACACGATCAGATGTCACATCCCAATTTTCCCGTGCCTTTGCAGATTATGCGGGCCGATTTAGAATTTTATAATCTAGAAATGGGCGAAACCCTCCACTGTGGGGATGTCACCGTCGAAACCCGTCCTTTAAATCATCCAGGAGAAGCGGTGGGTTATCGGGTAAATTGGCAGGGTTTATCGGCAGCATATATTACCGATACCGAACATTTTCCCGATCGCCTTGATGATAACATTCTGGCTTTGGCCTGGCAAGCGGATGTAATGATTATTGATGCTACCTACACCGATGAGGAATACAACGATCCTAAGTATTCTAAGGTGGGTTGGGGTCATTCCACTTGGCAGCAAGCAGTCAAAATCGCCCAGGCAGCGCAAGTTAAGCAGTTAGTTCTATTTCATCACGATCCCGCCCATAATGACGATTTTCTTGATCGCATTGGGGAAGAGGCAAGAAAGATTTTCCCTGAAACTATTCTCGCCCGGGAAGGACTTTCGATCGAATTGCGGCCGGGAGATGATCAGATAGATGAAGTGTAATCTAAGTCACTGTTCCCCACCATGAAGATAACTGCTGTGGATGCTCAACAGCTTATCTCCGTGAGCGCAGATAGGATAGAATGGTATAACTTCATCTGGGATTTTCTCTGGTGCTATATTATAAAAATGTCCAATCAATCCTCACCTAACTCCACAGAAATACAAGCAATTTTTGATCAGATCGCTCCCGAATATGACCGCCTTAATCAAGAATTAAGTTTAGGATTACACCGCGTCTGGAAATTAATGACAGTCAAGTGGTGTCAACCCGAAAAAGGGGATTTTGCTCTCGATATCTGTTGTGGTAGCGGCGACCTGACTAACCTATTATCAAAACAAGTGGGTAAAACTGGCAAAGTGATCGGACTAGATTTTTCCCCACAACAATTAAAAATCGCCCGTCAACGTTTTAGCGCCACTAATATTAACTGGATGGAAGGGGATGCCCTCAATTTACCCTTTGCCGATTCTAGCTTTGATTGTGCCACTATCGGCTATGGATTACGCAATGTGGTCGATATTGCCCAATGTTTGGGGGAATTATACCGAGTCTTGAAACCGGGTGCTAAAGCGGCGATTCTTGACTTCCATCAACCTACCCAAACCATCGCCAAACTATTCCAAAACTGGTATCTCGATCATATCGTCGTTCCCGCCGCCGAGCGCTACGGCTTAACTGACCAGTACGCTTATATTAGTCCCAGTATCGATCGCTTTCCCCAGGGCCGAGAACAGGTAAAATTAGGCTATCGGTCGGGATTTTCCGGTGCCGTTCACTATCCACTCCTAGCAGGACTGATGGGAGTGTTAGTCTTGAAGAAATAACTTACTCACATTTCCGTTTATTTTTTGCTGCTAAATTGAATCTCCCTACTCTTTGGACATGGCTCTTACCGCCGATCGCGGGGGCAATTATTGGCTATTTTACGAACGATGTAGCCATAAAAATGCTATTTCGTCCCTACAAAGCGATTTATATCGGTAAGCGTCCTCTTCCCTTCACCCCGGGGCTAATTCCTCGCAATCAAGATCGATTAGCTGTCCGGGTATCGGATACGATCATGGGTTCCCTGTTAACTCCCGAGGAATTACAAAAACTGGCTAAACGACTCCTCGACACCGAAAGGGTACAGGGGGCGATCCTCTGGCTGTTACAATTAGCTTTAAAACAAATAAAAGGCGATCGGCAAGCAAAAACAGCCGAGATTTTGGCGGCGATTCTTCACGATTTATTCGGGGAATCTTTAGCGAGATTACTAAAAGTTTTAGCCCGACGGCAGGACTTTTTAGAAAAACAGATCAATCAAATTTTTGATCGCCTAGTCTTAGAATTTTCTCTCAGTGAACAACAGGCGCGACAATTCTCCGATTGGCTATTAGAAACTGTCCTACCTGCTGATGTTATCCGTCTAGCTTTAATCGATTTTTTAACCGATCGCAATATTCAGGTTATCGATGAAGGATTTCGGGAAAAAACCAGTGGAACCTATTGGGTAGTAGCCAATTTATTCGGTTTACGCAATGCCCTGGCCCGCTTACGCACTTTTTGCCTTGATGAAAAGGATTTAGCTAATACCAGAATCAAAGAATTATTACTATCTTTAGAGATGCGTAATCGTCTGAAAAACTGGTTACAAAGTATCTCTTTACAAAATTTACCTATCTCCACCGTCAGACAATTGCGTAAAACCACCAGGGATACGGTGCGAATTTATATTCAAGAAAGTGGCGAACAATTTCTGCAAGATTTTGGACAAACGATCGACTGGGATCAAATCGCTAATTTAATTATTAATCGTCTGCAATCCTCGGTGTCAATGACTACATCATTAGGGGTAATTAGTCAAGAGTTAGCGTTAATTTTAGAGCGTTATCTAGAGGAAGATTTAGAGAAATTAGTCGCCCAAATTATCCCGATTCTCAACATCGATCAGGTAATCCGCGATCGGGTGAATGCCACTTCCCCGGCCGATCTGGAAAATGCTATTCAAGGAATTGTTAAACAGGAATTACAGGGAATTGTTAATCTTGGTGGTATTCTCGGTCTTCTAGTTGGACTAATACAAACAATTATTTTAATCGCACAGAATCCGGGGTAATAATTAGGCGGGTTAAACTAAGTTAACCCACCGGAATCATCCCGTTTATTTTTAAGGTAAAATCAAAAAACTTCCCTGACAGAAAAGAGTTTGATCGTCGAGAATAAAAGATTTAATCTCCACATCTTTGCCTAAATCGACGGTAAAAGGTTGCAAATCAATAGATAAATCTGGGGCTAAACCTTGCCATTGTCGGGGACTAATCCCTAAAGTGCGGGCATCTTTTAAGGTAATATCAGCAGTAAAAATTACTTCTGCACCTGTTTCTCTATGGCCGAGAAGAGAGAAATAGCCCTGATTTAGAAGAACATTTTTCCAGTTAAAACGCTGTTGTGAGATAATTTCTCTGGCGTTAACAATTCCGTTATTTTCTAGGGAAAAAATTAGTAAATCAGCAAAAGCATTAACTAAAATAGTCGAGGCGATCGAATTATTTAAATCCTGCTCGTTAATTTCCACCTCACCGCTAACCCGAATAGGTTCCAAAATTTTTAGGGGTTTCCCTCGCAAAACCTGCCCGATATTAAGACGAATATTTTCCCCTCTTAATTGCGCTTTACCTAGATGTAAACCTTGATAAATCGCTTTTCCTACGGCTAAAAATACCCCGGGGATATAACCGCGCAAAATTTGCCGATCATGACCTTGCAGCTGCATTTCTAAATCTTCTATCTGTTCTACTTGCGAACGCAAGAACAGACGTACTGCTGGCGGCAAAACCTTACTAATAATCTCACTTTGAGTATTGACCCACATAAACGTTATCTCACTCACTCCACAATTTTTCTAATTGTAACAGAGCTAGATCGATCGAACCATGAGGGGCCGCCGTCAGCTATCATTTATAGGTAAAAACTTCGCTACTTCCTTTTCACTGATTACTGATTACTGATCACTGAAAAGCCGCTAATTTTTAGGTTTTTGAGGCATTGAGGGAATTAAAACGAGGGGAAAGATAGGCGACTAAAACTCCGAGGGCAAAACCGATTAAATTGCGGAAAAGGGGCAGTAATTCACTGGTGCGAGTAACCACCGGTCCGATGCCAAAAGCAACAAAGAGGATAAACCAGAGGGGAGAGACAATTAAAACCCATTGCCAAGCGAAAACCTGTCCTTCTTTGCGGGGAATACCGGCAAAACCGAAGACTAAACCGCCGACAATTGAGGTAATTAAAGTTAAAATCCACTGTTCCCTCGGTAAACCGGGGACTACCGCACAACCACCTTTAACTAAACAGCCTTTTACCGTGTCTAAGGATTGTACGATCGCATTATTTTCGCCATTTTCCCGGACAAAATACATATTACCGAAACGGGCCTGTAACTCGATCCAAAAAGTGCGGGGTAAAAATTCATAGACGGCATCACCAATACTAAAAGATAGTAGATTACCGCCCCGACCATCGGCCACTAGGAGAATACTTTTATCATCCAATCCCCAGAAATTAATCACTGCCCGGCCGGGGCTGCGGTCATATTGGGTTAAAACTCGCATTTTCCAGCCGGTTTCCCCTTGAAATGTCTCGATATCTCGGATTAATGCCTCTTCCTGTTTTGCGGGTAGATAATTGGCTAAATCAACGATCGGAGTGGCTTGATTGGGCAGTAATTCGGGATTATTCACCGCTAGAGCTTGATTTGGGCAGATAATCCAACCCAGACAGCTAATGACACCAATTACAAGAGCGATCGAGATTCCTCGGCAAAAACGATTGAGCATAGCACTTCTAGACAATGAGAATTTTTTCAGCAAGGGTGTAGGCTAACTTTCAGTTTCTTTACACTTATTTACTTTATCTTAAGGTAATTCTCAACTTTAGTCATCCAGTTATCAGGAGTCGGTCATCAGGAGTCGGTCATCAGGAGTCAGGAGTTGAGAGTTGGGGTTTTAGGGAGTTGGGGTTTGAGGGTTTGGGGGTATTAGTTGAAATTCCCCTATCTCCCCACTCCCCCATTTCCCCATTTCCCACTTCCCACTTCCCCATCTGCTTAACTGCGTTTCCAAGTATTCCAAGCGACTTTAAAACCGATCAAGAGGCGACGGCTGCCACGATCGAGCTTGCTAAGACCAGCTTTAGCACTACCGAGACTGCGATCGACTCCTTGGACAACTTGGCGGGTACTTTTGACCCCTTCATCGATATTGTCGGTTAATTCGCTGATTTCCGCCCCTGTTAGGCGAATTGCTTCTAGAGTCGGGGGAAATTCCCGATGGAGGGTATCGAACAATTTTTCGGCACTCCGGGCTGCCCGGGCTAACTCTTGCAGAGCAGGTAAAGCGGCGATGAAAACCGCCGTTAAACTAACGGCGACTAGCAGTAAAGAACATCCTAGCCAGAAAATAGGTTCGGTCATTTAGTAGTGATTCGAGTGTTGATTATCGCCCTGGGGGGATTCTTGCGAGTCAGGGGAGGGATTGTCCGTGGCTAGACTTTGACTAGCTTCGATTCCGGCTGTCACCGCCTCTTTTAATCTCATTAAAGTATCATCCCAATTACGCCGGGCTGATTCCGATAGGCGATCGGCCTGCAATTGCATCGTTGTGGTCAGATCTTCGGCTAATTCAGGCAAAGCCCTGGCGGATTTTTGCAGAATTCGACGGGTTTCTTTTCCAGATCTCGGTGCTACTAATAAACCCGCCACTGCCCCGATCGCACTGCCCACTAAAACCCCGACGACGAATAAGCCACCGTTACCGTTATTTTTATCTGCCATAGGATTGCCCTTGTACTTAATTCCCAATTTTACGAGCAATTACACTTCTCTTGTGCAGTTTCTTCGGCAAAATTTTGACCTGTTGCTCTTGGCAAGCAAAAACAGACCTAGAAGGGATAACTTGAGAAAAAACTAGCGATCGGGCAAAACCTGATTTTATGGCTGACTTTGAGCCAATAAGGAAGTGAAAAAGAAGAACCTCTGGGAGTCTTGCCGTGTTTCGACCCCAAAGGTTCCTCTCATGCTGAACTTATACTCCTCACACGATATTTATATTACACACAATCCGCTGCTTTTGTCAAGGGGTTTATGAAATTTTTTCCATAGACTTCTGGCCAAATTAATTTTTTAGGGTCGGTAGGCGCTCTTGCCGGGGACAGCTATCAATATCAACTATTGCCTTCAAGCCACGTTTTTAAATCTCGTTCTGGTTTAGCCACATTGAATAAATGTAAACCAAAATCCTCTGAAATATCTTGACAAATTTTCACTCCTCTGATGCTGTTGCCTTTTTCATCTAAAAGGGGCGAAAAAGTCCCAATTCCCAACTGATGGGGAACTACTGCCGTAATTCCGCCCCCGACACCGCTTTTTGCCGGTAATCCTACCCGATAGGCCCATTCTCCCGAAGCGTCGTACATTCCACAGGTAAGCATAACACTGATCACATCTTGAACGTAGTGTTCATCGATCGCCCGTATTCCTGTGATTGGGTTGACACCTCCATTAGCCAAGGTAGCGGCCATCAGGGCTAAATCGTGAGCATGGACGAGGATGGCGCATTGTTGACAGTAAAGATCGAGGGTTTCTTCAATTTTATCGCTAACCATGCCAAAATTTAGCATTAGATAGGCCATGGCCCGATTGCGATTGCCGGTGGATTTTTCCGAGAGAAAAACGGGGACATTAATCTCGTGATCCCTACCCGTATAGCGTTTAAACATTTCTAAAATACGTTTTAGCCTTTCCGTGGCATTCTGTCCGGTGATTAAATCCGTGGTAGCGATCGCACCAGCATTAACCATAGGATTATAGGGACGATTGGTTTTTTCATCGAGAATAATCGAGTTAAAAGCTTCCCCCGTGGGTTCAACACCGACTTTACTGTTAACGTATTCCCTTCCGTGATCTTCTAGAGCTAATCCAAAGACAAAAGCTTTAGAAATCGATTGTACTGTAAAGGTTTGCCGACAGTCTCCCACCTCAAAAATCTGACCGTCAGTGGTAATTACCGAAATACCAAACCATTGTGGAGCTGCTAGGGCTAATTCCGGAATATAATCGGCGATCTTACCCGTCTGTAAATCAGAGTATTTTTCGTGAAGATAGTTAAGATAGTTGCGAAAAGGATAGACCAACTTTTGACCAGAATTGACCGGACTAATAAAATCTTTTGGGGAAGCCATAGAGGAGTATAGCAGTTATCTTAATAATGAGTGACAAAGTTGTGGTTTTGGCTAGTCAGTGGCCGGTATTGAGGAGACGATGCCCAATGAAGTTATAATTAGATTAACTGCCGTAATTTTGCTTGTAAAGTCTTTTTGCCGAATTTAGTTACAGTTTGTTGACGCAACCATTGCGGGTGACAACGTTGATCCTGACCTAGCAAAATTTCTAAACAAGCTTTAGCCACCTTTTCGGCATCTCGATAGGGAACGCGCCACCCCACCAAACCATCCTGCAGCGGCTCTGCTGAACCGTCCTCATCTCCAGAAATCACGGGAATACCACAGGCCATGGCCTCTAGGTAAACAATCCCGAATCCTTCCCGGGAGGGCATAACGTAAGCATCGGCTAAACGATAATGGTCGGCTAATTCCTCCATCGGGACAAAACCCGCGAAAATTACCTGTTTATCCACTCCTAACTGCTTGGTTAAAGCTTCTAACCTGGGGCGATCTTCCCCACGTCCAATGACTAGATATTTTACTTCGGGATAAGTCTCTAGAATTGTCGGCAGGGCCCGAATGGTAACATCTACCCCTTTATAGATATCCCCCGACCACAACCGGGCCACTGTTAATAAAACTTTGGCATTTTCCGTATCATATTTTTTGATTAATGTCAAGGACTTTTCACCTAAATTAAACTTTTCTTCATCCACCACACAGGGGAGAATCGCTACTTTTTTGGGATCGATAGCGTTAGCCTCACAGATAAGATCGCGACTGTAACGGCTAATTGTCCAGATCGATTCGGCCGCTTGCAGGGCCTGTTTTTGGGAATTTGGTAAAGGTTCCCAGACTTCTTTGCCGTAGGTGAGGACGGTGTAGGGTATGCCTAAAGCTTGACAGTAAAGACGGGTGAGGGGGGCTAAATTTATATGACCACAAAAAACCCGTTGGGGACGTTTCCGGAGGAGAGAAACTAGAAACTTAAGGGCTAATTGAATGCGTCCGAGAGTTGCTGAGTTATTTTTCAGGTAATGAAAGGTAATACCTTGATTTTTGAAAGGATTAGGACAATCAGGGGCATCCCGCAGTAAAAAAACCTCGGCCGCCTCGCAATCGGGCAAAGTGAGATAAGCTTGCAGGACATCCTTGATATAGGATTGAATACCGCCTTCTTGGGAAAAAATCTCTAAAAATAGGAAGATATGAGGCATCATAGAACGTCAGCGTCAAAAAGTTTTAGGTTTGGCGAAAAAATTTTCCCCGATCTCTTATCTGTACTATTGCACTTTCTTGATCTATTTCGATCGTCTCCCCAGTAATAGCTCCTAACCGCTAACAGTCCGAAAAAGAACAATCTGGTGGCTCTTCTTGAGTTTAACTGCCAGAATAAGGGGAATTCCGATGCTGATAGCTAAAATAACTGATATTAGTCAGTTTAGCTGATGATGCTGGTCAAGGCGATAGATAAAAAGTGAAGGACGGGGAAATAGTCAGAATTTTCCCGGATGCCAAAGATCAAGCTATTTCTTTGTCCCTTGTGTCATCGGGGAATCTTCCCTTTTAACGCTAGATATTTTCAGGAATTACTAGAGACAAAAAAAATTAAAGTTCCTCAACTGCTCCCAGAACGGTTAAGCTTATTTTAATCTCTGTAATTGCTTTTATGGCTCATTTGACTTCTGAAAGACTCAATTTAACCACAAAAATCGCCTATGGTGCGGGGGATTTGGGACCGGCTATCACTGCCAATATCTCGGTATTTTACCTGCTATTTTTCCTCACTGATGTGGCAGGATTACCAGCAGGATTAGCTGGTAGTGTGCTGATGGTGGTGAGAATTTTCGACGCTATTAACGATCCGATCATTGGCATGTGGAGCGATCGAACTCGTACTATCTGGGGTCGTCGCTTACCATGGATGTTATTGGGGTCGATTCCCTTCGGAATTAGCTATTTTTTACTGTGGTTAATCCCGACTAATAACCAATTATGGCTATTTTTATATTATATTTTTATTGGTATTATCTTTAATTTAACCTATACAGTAGTCAATCTTCCCTACCAGGCACTCACCCCTGAATTAACTTATGATTATAATGAGAGAACCCGCTTAAATAGTTTTCGTTTTGCCTTTTCCATCGGGGGCAGCATTCTCTCATTAATTCTCTATATTATCGTCTCATCGTCCTATGCCAACGATCTCCATCAAGCTTTTTTATTGTTAGGTGTAGTTTGTGCTTTAATGTCGATTATAGCAGTTATTTGGTGCGCTTTAGCTTTACAAGAACGAGGAGCAAAAGCGATTCTCAATTCTCCCCAGAAAAAAGTTTTGGCAATTGCTTTTATAGTTATCGGTGCGCTTTCCTTGGTCTATGGACTAGGAAAAATTGGGGTGAATCCCAGAGACTTTATCGCTATTTCCACAATTTTATTAGGAATAGAAGGGATAGTTTCGGGGTTAACCCTTTACTATGGCAAAACTGAAAATCATCTCAAGGATAGCGCGGCAATTAAACAGAGAGAAGCGGATAATAATACCGAAACTATTCCCCTGAAAGAACAATTAAAAATAGTTTTTGGTAATCGTCCCTTTTTATACGTTATTGGCATCTATCTTTGTGCTTGGTTAGGAGTACAATTAACCGCCTCGATTTTGGTTTACTACGTCGTCAGCTACATGAGACTATCGGAAGCAGAATCGGGTTTAGTCGCTTTGGCAGTACAGGGAACAGCTTTAGTGATGTTATTTTTCTGGCAAGCAGTTAGTCAGAAATTAGACAAAAAGATAGTCTATTTTTTAGGGATGACATTCTGGATTATTGCCCAAATTGGTTTATTTTTGCTCCAACCAGGAGAAATAACTTTAATGTATGCTTTGGCAGTTTTGGCAGGATTTGGCGTATCTGTGGCCTATTTAATTCCTTGGTCAATGGTTCCCGATGTGATTGAATTAGACGAATTAGAAACAGGAAAACGTCGAGAAGGTATTTTTTATGCTTTCATGGTACTTTTGCAAAAAATTGGTTTAGCTTTGGGGTTATTTCTTGTCGGTATTGCTCTAGAAACATCGGGTTTTAAACCGAGAATCCCAGGAGAAGCAATTCCCCTGCAGCCAGATAGTGCTTTAATAGCAATTCGCCTAGCAATTGCTCCTTTACCGGCATTTTTTCTGATCATTAGCTTAATTCTTGCCTATTTTTATCCAATTACTCGCCAAGTTCACGCCGAAATTTTAGACCAATTAGCAACAAGAAGACAAGAGGAAAAGTAAACATCAGTTTTTTGAGAAACACTGTCAGTTAAACCCCGTAATAATTTTTCTTCTTCAGGTTACAATCGTTTTGTAAATTATCAAGACAAAGTTATACTAAATCCGTTGAGTATAGGCTACATATCAGGACAGGCACTCATGCAAAAGGGGAAATAAATAATCAGTTTTTAATAACCGGATTTAGTATTAGACCCATGATTGCAGACATTTTTGAAAATTTTCCTTTTTACGATGGTTTTCCTGAATTGAGATTCTCCCCCCTACTAAAGCAAGGGGGAAAAAAAATCAATTGGCACGCTGTTCAACCAACAGTTGGTAAGCATGATTAAAATCAGCCGTTGTAATGCGAATCTCAGCCGGGTCAGTCATTCCCTGATGGCGATAACGACGAATTGCCATCAGTGCCGCTTGGTTACATAATAACGCTAAATCTGCGCCATTCCAGCCTTCGGTTGCCTCGGCCCAATAGCCTAAATCCACATCCTGTAAAGGACGTTCATCATTATGAACCCCGAGAATTGCTAAACGACTAGAGGCATTCGGTAAATCAACTTTTAACTGTAAATCCAACCGTCCCGCTCGCAATAAGGCTGGATCTAACGCATCTGGGCGATTAGTGGCTCCAATCACTAAAATCGTTGCCCCCGTTTGCAACCCATCTAACTCCGTGAGGATTTGTCCCACAACCCGGTCACTCACTCCTGAATCCCCACTATAACGACCTCTTGCTGGTGCTAAAGTATCAATTTCATCAATAAAAACCACACAAGGGGCTGCCTGACGAGCTTTGGCAAACAACTCACGCACCGCCTGTTCACTCGCACCCACCCATTTACTCAAAAGCTCAGGTCCATTAATACTAATAAAATTAGCTCGCGCCTGAGATGCAACCGCTTTGGCCAATAAGGTTTTTCCCGTTCCGGGGGGGCCCCAAAGTAAAATACCTTTGGGAGCTTGGGCTTTGGTTTGCGTGTATAATTGAGGATGGAGTAATGCCCCTTCCACGGACTCCTGTAGGGTTTGTTTAATCTGTTCAAGTCCGCCAATATTGTCCCAGTTCACATGGGGAGATTCCACTTCCACAGACCGCAATACCGCCGGTTTAACTTCTTTAAGGGCTTGCAAAAAGTCGGCTTGTACGACCGTCATTGTTTCTGGAATTTGCGAGTCAATCGTAGGAACCTGGCGCCGCAAAGCACTATAGGCCGCTTTCTGGCAAACGGCTTTTAAATCTGACCCGACAAATCCCACCGCATTATCGGCAATCAGAGCTAAGGAAACTGATTCATCTAAGGGCATGGAACGGGTGAGAATTTGCAGGATTTCTAAACGGCCCTTGCGGTCAGGCACCCGAAAGAGGACTTCTCGGTCAAACCGTCCAGGGCGACGGAGGGCAGGGTCAAGATGGTCGGGACGGTTTGTCGCCGCTAGAACAATCACCCCTCGGCTTTGGGCAAAGCCATCCATTAAACCCAGCAATTGGGCCACCAGTCTTTTTTCTACTTCCCCTTCAACTTTACTGCGATCGGGTGCCATGCTATCAATTTCGTCAATAAAAACGATACAAGGCGCATTCTTACCGGCTTTCTCAAAAATTCCCCGCAGTTTTTGTTCAGCCTCCCCATAATATTTGCTGATCACCTCTGGTCCGACTAAGGCAATATAGTTAACACCGAGTTCTTCGGCCAAAGCACGGGCGGTCAGGGTTTTACCGGTTCCAGGGGGTCCGACTAAGAGAACGCCGCGAGTGGGTTCAAGTCCTAACTTGGCCAACAAGTCAGGGCGTTTCAGGGGAATGGCAATTAGTTCCTTGAGTTCTTTAATCACTTCCGTCAAGCCACCAACATCTTTCAGGGAAGACGTGGTCGGTCCTTCGGGCGGTGTCACAGTGTCTTCAACCCCTGAATCAGTGGAGGATGAGCGATGGCGATTGACCTCAAAATCATCCCCGCCAGAATTGCTCGGACGAGAAACTCCCCCTGAACGGGGAATACCGCCAGAACGGGGAATATTACTCAAGGGACGGGAATTAAATTGCATTTCGGTTTTAATTTCCCCTTTTTCCAGTTTCTCTTCCAAGATTTTAGCCAGTTCGACTAATTGCTCGAAGCCTTTGAATAATTCTGCCATAAAATTTCTCCTGAGTCAAGTGAAAGATGGGGACTGCAGCAATTCTCATTTTAAGGTTTCATGACATTAAAACCCTTGCACCTAGAGGGGTTAATAATTCTTAACGAGTCTCTAGATCGCTGAAACAACGCAAAATCGTTTCAAAATGAGAATTGCCGTGGGGACTGGGTGATAGATGGGGTGAAGAAGTCCGACTTGAGCAGACTAATTACCTTTAAAATAACAGATCTGCCGCGCTTTTTACCCGGGCTAGAGGTTCTACTGACCGGGGTAAACTGGGTAAGCGAATCAAAGTTTGATCTGGGAATAAATCCCGATCAATTTCCTCATTAGCGTGATAACGATTCTGCACGACATAACGTTGATAGACTCCCATTTTTTTCAAAGATGCTGTCAATCGCAGTTGTTCGGCAACTATAGCATCTTGGGCTTGCAAAACTCCAATAAATTCTGTATGTTGGGGGTCTTTTAGTTTTTTCTGGGCAGACATCACTTGTTGTCTTAAGGTTCGCAATCGTCCCATTAAATCTACACGCCCTAAGACATTTTGATACTTCATCCAAAGCTTAAAAATCCAACTTAACCAATCTCCTAAAGCCGTTGGCATTTCCAAAAATCGCAGGAGATGACCGGTAGGAGCCGTATCTAAAATAATCAAATCTTGTTGTTTCTGGTCTAATAAATCCATCACTGTTACTAGGGATAACATTTCATCAATTCCTGGCAGAGATTGAGCTACAATTTGTCGCCAAGCTTCCGGAGTATAAGCTAGTTTGATGTTTCCTTCTTCCTTACCTTCACCACTAATCATTTCTGCCAGTTCCCATAAATAATCATCCCGAAATTTTTCTAAAATGATATTAGCGTCAACTTCTTGACCACTTAAATTAGCAGTTAATTGTGTGGATTGATGTCCTAACTTTGTCCCAAAGGCATCTCCCAAAGAATGCGCTGGATCAATAGAAATAATTCTAATTTTTTGATCGGGATGACGATTAGCTAACGCCCAACCAATGGCCGCAGCAACGGTTGTTTTTCCCACTCCCCCCTTGCCACCAATGATAATGAGTTGGCGTTTGTCGTCAATAAAATCACTAAAACTCGGCAGAATTTTTTGCGGCCATTGAATAGGAGGCGGGGGAGTAAATTCTACTTTTTCGATGATTTTAATTTGACTCATGATCTGATCTAATGCTTCACCTCCTAGGGGTTCTTTTGATTGTTGGGGCAGGGTGAAAATTGTCTCTTGACCTGGAATTTTTAGGAATTTATCCAGGAGTTGCTGTTGCTCACTATAGCGATCTAAATTTTGATTAGGATCCGTTAGAATTCGATTAATAAATAAGCTGCCGCAGGGAATATTTAAGTGATGCAAACTATTGAGTAATCGTTCGGTTTCTAATAAACTCATCGGTTCGGCAATTGCCACAATTAAACAAAGGGTAAAATCCCGATCTTGTAGGATTCGTTTGCCTTCGGTTAATTCTGCTTGTGTTTTGACTAAAAAGTCATCCACATCATCGGCATTGTAGGTTTTTGAAAAAGTTTGCGAAATAACACGATGTTTTTCTTGAAACAACTCTAAAGAATTTAAAATAATCTCTAAAAAGTCTTTAATTCCCAATAAATTCAAGGTATGACCAGAGGGAGCCATATCAACAACAATTCGATCTACAACATTGTCAATAAGTAATCGCTGAATTTCTAATAGACCCATAATTTCATCTAAACCTGGCCAGTCTAAATCCCAAACAGGAGTTAAATCTTCTCCTTCAACAAAACTGCCCCGTTCTACTAAAATTTCTAAAAATTTTCCGTATTTTTCTTTAAATTCTAAGAGCAATTTTTCCGCATCTAATGCCCTAACTTTTAAGTTGGGTAACTCTTTTACAGGTGATGCTTGATCGCTAACTTCTGTTTGCAATACATCCCCTAAAGAATGAGCAGGATCGGTTGAGATTAACAGGATTTGTTCCTCGGGGAATAATTTAGCCCAACGGCGAGCAAATCCACAGGAAAGGGTAGTTTTTCCCACTCCTCCTTTGCCACTAAACATAACTAAATGTCGAGTGTCATAACGACTTAGAGAGTTATTTACCAAGTTAAAGTTAGTCATAGAGAAATCAAGTTAAGTAAAGTGATAGGGGGGAGAAACTTGTCCTAATTGTAATTCCCAACGGGGGCAGGCTTTCTGCCAATGCAAGACTTGCTCGATTAGTAAAGGTTCTTCTTGAAGATTAACTAAAAGATAAATTCGTGATTCTGTCCCCGGAGCAGTAATAATCCTCGTTGATGGATAGCTTTGGGTGATTAAATTCACGAGATTTTGCCATTCTGAACCTTGCAAAGTATAAAAATCTTGTTGGGCTTCATAAAGCTGTTTTTTGGCTAAAAAATATTGTCTGCCCCTGCTTTCAGAAGAGAGTACAGGCTCCTCTGGCTTACGGGGAATACATTTTAAAAGATATTCTCCTTTTCCCTCAAGTTCTTCAATTTTTTCTTGATATTCTTGGCCATGAGAACAAAGATGAGTCAGTAAATTTTCTGACTCTAAAAAAGATGTGCCAAAACGTAGGGGTAAAATAGTGGTTTGTTGAAATAATTGACAGATGACTCGATCATGACATAAAACGGATTGAATCAAGCGTTCATCATCATTTTGTAAAGTGTCTAAACTAACTTCGGGTTCGACTACGGCCGATAGCTCTCCACCAGTTATCAGTAACAATGGGTTAGCCATTCCAACGGGTAGTGTTAGGCTTTCTATGGGGGTTTTCAAAAAAGCGTAAGTATATAGATTGTACAATTTCATAGGGTTTACCAAAAGAAAATTGACGATTTTTTACAAGTTTTTATATTGGGGCGTTGATATGCTAGAATATTCTAAGTTATTCAGGGATTGTTATGACAACCACTCGTCCACCCAGACCAATTAGATCTAAAATTAGCACCATGCCTCGGAAACAATCTGAAGCAGATCAGCAACTTGAGCTTTATAAGTTAATTACTGAAAAACAACGTATCCAAGAAAAATTAGAAATGATGGAGCGGCAGATTCAGCAGTTAAAAAGTCGTCTCACGTCTGTGACAGAGCAAATTGAGACTACAGAACAAAGTATTCAAAATTTGCCTACAGCCAACCCTCCTAGTGTAGCTAAAAAACCTGATTCCCCAAAAACTGTTGCTCACTCCTCTAATAATTCCAGTAATTTCCAAACTTTTTACCTAGAATATTAAGGCTTAACCAAGGGCTAGTTCTGACCAAGCTTCAACGAGTTCTTGAGCTTGTCAAATCCGCCCTTACTTTGTCCATGGCCTATAGGGTGGGAAAGATTGCCAGTTCTGAACTTGGGGAGTATAGAAAAATTCTAGAGAGAAGATTCAGATTGGTTTTCTGCCTCTTCTTCTTCTAAGGCTTGAATTTTTAATAAAAGTTCTTCTTCCTGAATTTCAAACTCCTCCTCAGAAATGTTGCCCATATCGTAAGATAGTTGTAAGGATAATAACAATTTGTGCAAATTTTCCGCCTCATCATATTCTATATCTGCACGCTCTTGAATTTTCTCCCCAATCCAGATCAGACCCCCAATAGGACCGGTAACAGGAAGAAATAAAAGATCGAGAAACATAACTAATACTCTCCTTAGACAAGTTGGGCAAAGGTATAGGGTGCGGTTAAATTGTTATAGCGAATTCTTAGGCGATCGCCAAACTGCTGATCGATCGCTTCAACGTTTTGGCTAAATTCCGGCTCTTGCTCCCAGGGAATTAAATAAGCTGCATTGTAAATCATGTCATCCGTCATCGGATCGCTTTCAATCACCTCTTGGGCGCGATGATTTAATTGCTCTCTAAAGACTTGAATAATGTCTTGTTTCCGTTGCAATACAGTGGCTTCAATGAGTTGACCTATATGGATAATTTCTTCCATATTTAAGTTTTTCCCCATCATCGCATCCCGTTCTTGCTTTAACTTAGGATTAGACTCCAAAGCCGCTTGTAATTCCCACTGATTATCCCAAAAAATCTTAATGCTAACCTCTCGTTGGCCTGACAGTTTAGCAAATAATTCTTTCAGTTGGGTTTTATAGGGACTAATTAATTGTTCGGTGACGGATTCCCAGGTTTTGATAACTAAGCCAAACCGCAGGGGCAACAACGTTGTAAACCCTGCTTCCATGACAGTTTCTAATACTTTTTCATGGCAAATTAAATAGCGACGGGATGCCAAATACTTCTCTTTATGAGCAGCGGAGTAGAGAAAACTAAAACCCTCAATCATCTCACTGTGAACTGGCTCATTATCAATACCCTGCAAAACGAGTCCGTCAGGAATTGGTTCCGGAAAGATTCCATACAAATAAAGACCCACTGTCATCAGTATTCTCCCAAATTAAACCGGCTGAGAAGTTAAAACCAAACGAAGCTTTAGATGAATTAAATCTAGTTGAGCTAGACCCAGATCAACATTTCCTTCCACAACAACTCCTGTATTGAGGAGTCTATCCACTAATTCTAACACAGAGGGCTTAATACCCTCCTTTCCAGGATAATAACTCCCCGCTTCCGGTAAAAGAGTGCCAAACTCTCCTAGGTGGACATTTAACTCTTCTGGCTCAACCTCAAAAATTTCACACAAATGGAGAACTTGTTCTTGCAATTTTTGGATACTTTCTGCGGCTCTATCTAAATCAGACTCACTGAGAACCCCTTTTTCCATCCGGCGAATGATTTGGGCTTCGAGCAATTGGCGTACCAGTTCCACGACAGTTAACAGTAAAGGGGCTAAACCAGCTTGGCTATTACTTTCTGGACGGGTCAGCAAGGCTTGATTATCAGAATCGTAAGGTGTGCAAGCAAGTGTCATGGTGGGAATTGGTAAATGAGCAGTTTTTGACGGTGAGTCTCTAGTGGGGAGCTTGGCCAAGAAATTTTATCTGAGGGAAAATAATGATGTACAATGTCAATTTTCCGCTGCCTTGTGAAGATTCAAGTGAGGAACTTCTCCGACAGGAGGAATGTGCTTGATCATTTGGACTGGTATCATGACCCTCGATTGCCCCCGATCGGGGTAGGGATTTTAAGGCTTGAAGTTCAGCTTCTGGCGTTTCTGCTAATAAAGCTTGGGATTGGCTATAGAGATGGGAGTCGTCTTCCCACCCATTAATTGCCATCTCCCTTGCTCATCAACAGAGGCAATCGTTAACTGGTGTAAACTTCTTGACCGTTTGAGGATTCAATTGAGGAATTTCAATGTATATAAAGAATGTGCCTGGTCGTTCGGACTGGTATCACGGCTCTCCATTGCACTCAATTTGGCTAAGGATTTTAAGGCTTGAAGTCGGCGTGAAAGTTCCAGGTTTTCTGCTAATAAAGCTTGGCATTGGCTAGGGAGGTGGGGATAACCTTGGCACCCATCAATTGCCATTTCCCTTGCTTTATCAAGAGGGGCAACCGTCAACTCGTGTAAATTTCCTAACCTTTGAGGATTCAAGTGAGGAATTTCACGCATCTGAGGAATGTGCTTCATCGTTCGGACTGGTATCATGGCTCTCTATTGCACTCAATTGGGTTAAGGATTTTAAGGTTTCAAGCTCAGTTTCTAGGGTTTGGAGTCGGAGTGAAAGTTCCCGATTTTCTGCTAGTAAAGCTTGGGATTGGCTATGGAGGTAGGGGTCTCCTTCCCACCAGTTGATTCCCATTTCCTTTGCTTTATCAACAGAGGCAATTAACAAACGAATGCGGATATTTATAAGTTCAGTGGAGGCGATCGAAACGGAAATATCGCCGGCAATCACAATTCCTTTATCTAAAACTCGTTCGAGTATATCCGCTAAACTCGAACCTTGAGTTGCTGTTTTTAGGGAGTTGTTTGACTGGTTTCTGAGCGAGCCAGCAAAAGTGGAAGAAGTCACGGTTGGTTTCACTCAATAAGAGTATAAAATTAGTCTTTTCGCTGGGGCAAGTTGCCTCGCAGTAAAGATTGAATGGCTTTTAACGACTGATTTCCTGTCGAAGGCTCAGGAGTTGACGCTTGGGCATCGGAAGGCTCCTCTTCCTCTAGAAAGGATAAGGATTCTAACGGATTGTCCTCGAGGATTTCCCATAAAATCGCTCTTGACTTATCAACAGATAAATTTGTGCGTGACAAAAGAACATCGGCGCAGATATCACGGAAGTCCGAGTCAGCGGAGTTGGCCGCAATATCGTGAGAGGCGCAGACTTTAGCAATCATTAAACAAGAGCGCAAACCCGACGTTTTTTCAGTCGCAGTTTTCACACGAAAGGTTTTGACGAGGTTGACAATAAATAAAGCATCTTCTCGACCAATCCCCGTTTTTTGAGCAAGAATTTCTGTCTGAGTTAGTTGGTCCGGTTCAGGCATATTGATAGTTACCAACCGATCCATTAAAGCATCTTGGGTGGCATGAACCCCACAGTATTCTTCTGGGTTGGAGGTGAAAATTGCCCGAAACTGAGAATTGACTTGTAGGTAATCGGGTTGATGGCTAGTGGGCGGCAGGGTGAGAATTTTTTCTTCCAAGGCAGAGAGTAAAACGTTGTTGACCTCAGGTCGAGAACGATTGAACTCATCATAAACTAGGGTAAACCCCTCGCGACAGGCCATTGTTAAGCGAGAATCCACCCAATTGTGTTTTAGCTCGTCTTCAACTTTGAGAACGCTGTGGATATAGTTATCCATCAGTTTTTTATGGGTGTAGCCAGACTGACTACCAATTAAATCGGAACTGGTAAAGTCATCATCGCCAAAGATTAGCATCACAGGTCTGGCTAAACAATTGGCCAAGTGCATTGCCAAGGTGGTTTTTCCCGTTCCTGCTGGGCCACATAGATGAATGGAAAAACCAGAGTTTAGATAACGTAAGGCGCGGGTGGCAATTTGATCAATCGAAGGCGTAACAACAAATTGACCGGGGCGGAGGCTGAGGACGGCTCTTCTTGTTTGAGTTTCAGTAACTGTCATAGTTGAAATCTAGTAAATACCATTGATAATCCCCGCCTGAAGCGTACGGGTATTCTTGAGCTAACAACTGCTGGTTCAGGTTTCCCCTTAATAACCGAGTAGGCGAGGACGCTTGTGTTACCCGAATTTTACGGCAAGTTTAATCGTCTTTGGCTTTTAAGGCTTACCTCATAATAATATCACAAAAAATTAGGAACTGTCATCAATTAGATCTAGAACCTTGATTCTGAAGGTATTTCAGGATATTCATTAGTCAAGGGAATAAAATTCTTGTCTAGATTACTTTTCAAGACTTAAACAATGACAAGCCCAGATGCAGTCCTTTTCCCTTACCTCCTTTGTCAATAAAAGACTAATAATGACAACATTAGCTATAAACTAAGTGAAGTTTTATAATACTTCTTAATTTACCAGAGCCCTAGAGCAGCCTGAAGAGGAACCCACCAATCCTACGTTGAGTCTAGAAACTTGAAAAGGCAGGACTGGCTAGGTTTAAAACCAAAGGCTTATTGTTGTATTTTCAGATAGTCCTCTAGTTTAGCCAGGAAAAGGGACTAGAGGGTTTTTACTCTAG
Source organism: Microcystis sp. M179S2 (assembly GCF_020245805.1). Classification (NCBI taxonomy): domain Bacteria; kingdom Bacillati; phylum Cyanobacteriota; class Cyanophyceae; order Chroococcales; family Microcystaceae; genus Microcystis; species Microcystis sp. M179S2. The sequence continues at coordinate 25,324 of NZ_JADBUE010000216.1, forward strand.
CCCTAGGCTTAAGTGGGTTGTAATTAACCTAGAGATTTATTTGCCAAAAACGTAGATAGACAACTCTTGACGAAATTGACGCAAATCGTCTTTTAGCTGTTTCGCTTCCGCCAAACGTCTTTCTTGAAATTGACTTAAATCATCCTTCACCTGTTTAGCTCGATCTAGATGAAGTTGGCGTAACTCGTCCTCTAGCTGTTTCGCTGCCGCTAAACGCTGTTCTTGGAATTGACTTAAATCCTCTTTCAGCTGTTTAGCTCGATCTAGACGCTGTTGACGTAAGTCGTCCGCTAGCTGCTTCGCTGCCGCTAAACGTTGTTCTTGAAATTGACGTAAATCCTCTTTTTGCTTTTCCGCCTGAGCTAAACGCTGTTTTTGGGTAGCTGTTAAAAACGCAAGGCTTTCTTGTTGAACTTTTTGGAAAGATTGGCGCAAAGCAGTTGCCTGTTCTTGCGCTTGTTTTTGTCTTTCAGTTTTGACATCCGACAAAAAAGCTTGGACTTCTTGCGAGAGTTTAGCTACTTCTCCAGCAATCGATAAACGCTCCTGGCGGAACTTTTCCATGAGAGCAGGCATGGGGTTGTCCTCAATTACTAAATACTATGGAATGGATTAGACCCAATCACCCGTTAGAAAAACCTTCACGGGGACTGGGGGGAGAGACAGTAGATTCCGACTTTTCTGATCATCCCAAAGTCGAGATAGCGAACTACCCTATCAATTATAGACTATTGCGCCCCAAGAGAGGGGTAACTAAACTCAATAGGGATTAAAGAAAAGCCAAGAATCTGGAAAACCCGGTCGGGTTTTAACTGAGCAGATAGGAGAATCTGTGAGCAATCCTTAAGCAGGAACCGCCGCAGATTGAGTCAGACCAACTGCTTCAGCATATTTGAGGTAGGTTTCAACCGAAGCGATGACTACACGAGCTTCAATCGCTAATAATTCGATTCCCACCAGAGAGACGCGAGCCCAGGCATCAATAACGATACCTTTGTCAAGGATACGATCGATAACTTCAGCTAAGCTAGAGGAAGAGTTGGTTTTTTCGACTGCCATGGTAATAGACCTTTTTGTTAGTTGTATAGGAAGTGTACAATGCTGAATCCAAATGTTGAGATAGCGAACCACCGCATCCCAAGGGGCGCAACCTCCCACCTAAAGAATGGCCTTCCATTGCGCTATTGCGAAAAATAGAGAGGCTCACATTCTGGCGATAGGTGGTAACCCTAGCTACAAGGGTCAAAATCACGGTCACAAAAATAATTTGTCTGAGTCTAGCTTTGTTCTAGCTATCCGTTGCCGTGCCAACCCTATTAATTATAGACTATTGCGCCCCAAGAGAGGGGTAACTGAACTCAATAGAGATTAAAGAAAACCCAAGAACCTGCAAAACCCAGTCGGGTTTTCACTCAGCAGATAGGAAAATCTGGGATCAATCCTTAAGCAGGAACCGCTGCAGATTGAGTCAGACCAACGGCTTCAGCATATTTGAGGTAGGTTTCAACCGAAGCGATAACTACACGAGCTTCAATCGCTAATAATTCGATTCCCACCAGAGAGACGCGAGCCCAAGCATCAATAACGATACCTTTGTCAAGGATACGATCAATAACTTCAGCCAAGCTAGAGGAAGAGTTAGTTTTTTCAACTGCCATGGTAGTAGACCTTTTTGTTTGTATAGAGAGTGTACAGCGCTGATCCAAAAGTTGAGATGGCGAACTACCCAAGACCAAGGGGCGCAGCTTCCCACCCAAAGAATTGCTTTCTATTCCGAAAAATAGTGAGCCTCACACTCTGGTGATTGGGGGTAAACCTAGCTACAAGGGACAAAATCACGGTGACAAAAACAATTTGTCTGCGTCTAGCTTTGTCTTCGCTATCCGTTGCCGTGCCGACCCTATCAATTATAGACTATTGCGCCCCAAGACAGGGGTAACTAAACTCAACAGGGATTAAAGAAAAGCCGAGAATCTGGAAAACCCACTAGGGTTTTAACTCAGCCGATGGGAGAATCTGGGATCAATCCTTAAGCAGGAACCGCCGCAGATTGAGTCAGACCAACGGCTTCAGCATATTTGAGGTAGGTTTCAACCGAAGCGATAACTACACGAGCTTCAATCGCTAATAATTCGATTCCCACCAGAGAGACGCGAGCCCAGGCATCAATAACGATACCTTTGTCAAGGATACGATCAATAACTTCAGCCAAGCTAGAGGAAGAGTTAGTTTTTTCAACTGCCATGGTAATAGACCTTTTTGTTGTTTTCATAGAAGGTGTACAGTGCTGAAATCATGGAGGATTCAGATATCTATTTGATTTTTCTGCCTTCATCACTTCCGCAATTTCAAACATAACACCCTTGTTTTGTCGTTGTCAATATCTAATATCTAGTTTTTGGTTAAGAAATGTACGATCCTTAAGTTAAGAAATGTAGTCAATTCTCATTTTTGGGGTTAAGAAATGCCATCAATTCTCAGAAAAGATGCACCTAAGTAGGTGGGTGGAATTAAATATAAGATGAGCGGGCGTTGGGTTTCATGCTTCAACTCAACGCCCGCTCATGTTACGCTACCGCTAACCCATCCTACTGGACTGTTTCAGCTAAAATAGGGCAATAGATTCGGCTTAAAGTCTTAGATTATAGGACTTACGCACTGTACAAATTCACCATGATGTGTATGAACGAAAATCCATCGTTTCAGACTTTTGGCGATTAACTTCCCAACGATAGCGATCGCTCAAAAGTCATCAAAAAATCACGTTAAAATGCCCGAAACCCATACCTCATATTTGGTCGATCCTGTCAATGCGTAAGTCCTAGATTATAGAATCTATAGCATTTTTCTAATACACCAAATTAGCTGAAACAGTCCGCTACAAATAATTGTGCCTCCCTACTTATGCTTTCATTATTAAGCGATCGCTGGCTCTAGCCAAGAGCTGCCATGGACATAGAACAAATAAACTAATAGTGGGACTTAGACAAAAAACAAATCGAGAAAAGCCTCAACTCCAATCCCCGCTTGGGATTTACTTCGAGAAGCCCAAAATCGCTGAAACCCAGATAGATCAAGGAAAATCATAAA
>NZ_JADBUE010000217.1:0-8345 GCF_020245805.1 Microcystis sp. M179S2
GTTTTATCGACGTAAGAAGCAGAAAAATTAGCTAAATTAACAGGATGTACTCTCAGACAATTTCAAGAGAGATAGGCTTTTAGTGGCTTGGGAACAAGCTTTATCAATTTATTCATAATCAATATTGGCAGAGGATTAAAGATTAGTTATTGTGACTGATTCTTTTGGTTAGAAAAAGATAAACTTGAGAATCTTCAGTCAAATTTATTGACTCAAAATCCGCTGTACTTAATTTAAATGAATCAACCCTAGGGGTTGGGGGGGCCACACCCTGCCCCCACGAAAAACTTTTTGCCGCAAACCCTATTTATTCTCCCTTCTCCCCTCTCCCTTCTCCCCTTTCCCCTTTCCCTTCTCTGCAATAATTACTCGCAGCCAGAAGTCCATTGGGCTAATATCATACTTTGTGCTTTTTGTCAAAAAAACTTTTTTTTTGCAATAAAACTACACAAAAAAAAGATCATCGTTGCCCGTGAAATTGACTGATTTACCCGTCTTAATTAGGATCACCCTGTAGGTGTGGCAAGGGTTTCAACCATTGCTAACCAAAAAAGCACAGAATAGCCCATTATGAAATTCTATCAAATCGCTGTCACCATTGTAACATCGTTGTTAAATAAAAATCTTTCTCAATTAATTCTTAAGAATTTGTAAATATTGCGGAATGTTAATTTAAATATTCTCAAGTTTTTGGAGTCAATCAATAATTTTTACTTATCTTTGTCGAACATTGGGTGAGGAGTCAGGAATCAGGAGATAGGGGGGTCACTGCTTGCGCGTTGCGGGGGGTTTTGGGGTGATAGGGTGATGAGACAGCTTCCCCACTTCCCCACTTCCCCACTTCATAATTCATAATTCCCAATCCATCACTGATGACTGAAAACCGAGACAATTTTCTGAGGACTTTTTTTACTGGTGGGAACCGGATCGGGGTCATTTTCTTCCCTAGCCACACGGATTAAGAGGGCGGCTAAAAAGAGACTGGCTAAACTGGAACTGCCGCCATAACTAAAGAGAGGGAAAGGTAAGCCGGTAGTGGGTAAAGAACCAGTGGCCACACCGATATTTAACAGGGATTGACCGATTAAAATTACCATCGCCCCGATCGCCACTAATTTTTTGATGCGATGACGACATTTAACCGCCACGATCAGGGCGAGAGTAGCGTAGAGAAATAGCATGATTAACAGTAAAATACCGCCAATAAAACCAAATTCCTCGCCAAAGACAGCGAAAATAAAATCCGTATCTGGGAAGGGTAGATAAAATAATTTTTGTTGGGATAAACCGTAACCGCTGCCAGTGGTTCCGCCAGAACCGATCGCCAGTAAACTCTGCACTAATTGATAACCATCACCCCGGGGATCCTGCCAGGGGTTTAAGAAAGACAAAATCCGTTTTCTCTGGTATTCGCGGAAAGTAACACTAACCACGGCCATAGTTACACCCAGTAAAGCGGTGCTGGTCATGTAGGATAAAGGCAGACCGGAGGCAAGAGCGATCAGCCAGAGAGTTATACCACACAGAGCAGTGGTACTCAAGTTAGGTTGTAAGAGGATGCCCGCTAGAATTAGCCCAAAAATAGCGATCCAAGTTAACCGTTGATTGACATTTAAACGCGGCCAACCACCGAAAACCGCCGCCCCTTGCAGGACGAGAAACGGTTTCATAAATTCCGACGGTTGCAAGAGAATCGGCCCGATTTTAATCCAGCGGGTGGCACCGTTGATATTAGTTCCCAAACCGGGGATAAGAGTGATCAAAATTAATCCTAAAACTAATAAAATCATCCAGGGTGCGATTTTGAGGAGTTTCTCGATCGGCAATCGCACCAGGAAATTAAAGCCAATTAAGCCAATCCAAAGCCAGATTAATTGGCGGATAAAATAGTATAGTCCGTTATCAAAGCGACTGTCAGCCAGAGCGTAGGAAGCGGAAAAAAGCACCACTAACCCGACTAACAGCCACAAAAAAGTCATCCAGCGCAATAATCGCGCTTCGGCTGACCAGTTTTTCACATCGGGGTCAAAAATAGGAATAATGTATTGCCACACGGAGATTTTCGAGAAGAAGTATCTTGTACAGATTAACCGAAAAGACTAGGCTCGATCGCAGTTTGTTCCACTATCCGACGGCGACATGACCGATTAAACCGACATTTTCACCGTGCCATTCTAGGGTATCACCGATCGCCTGACCGTCGTGATAGGCAGCCAAGAGAATTTCCGCCGTTTTCCCCCAAACAATATTCCCCTGACGATCAAGGGAAATCATGCCCAGATCCCGACCATTAGTTTGGGATTCGCGCATGGATTTCTCCACGGCAGCGGCGAGGGAAAAACCATCGGTGACGCGAATAACCACCTTAGCGGCTAAACATTCATCGATAATATCTTCCCCGACCCCCGTACAGCTTACTCCCGCCCATGGATTCGCATAATTGCCGGCCGGCATGGCACTGTCACTAACGCGACCGATTCTTTCTAATCCCTTCCCTCCGGTAGAAGTTCCGGCGGCGATGTCTCCTTGTTGATCAAGGGCCACTACCCCGATAGTTCCCCGTTGTGCTGACGAATCGGCGAATAAACGGGCCATTTTGCGATTAAAATTCGTCTTTCTTTCCTCCATCCATTCTTGAATCCGATAATCGGTGAGGGGATCATAGAGGGGAATTTGTAATTCTCGGGCCAGATCTGCAGCTCCAATTTCCGAGAGAATGCGATCCTCTTGACTTTGGAGAAATTGAGCCAGGCTAATGGGATTCTGTACCCGCGAGACGTTAATGACACCGCTTAAACGCTGGTGACGACCATCCATCAAGGCTGCACTCATTCGCACCTGACCGTCCGATTGCACCACCGAACCGGTCCCGGCATTAAATCGCGGTTCATCCTCCAGTAACATACATCCTTTCGTCACCGCCTCCACAGCACTAGCACCATTGTCAAGGAGGTTGTAAATATTCTTAACAATCCCCCGGAGAGAATTGCGGACTGATTCTAAACCACCTTTATCCTCTAGGGAACTCGCTCCCCCATGAATAATTAACTTCGGATTTACTTTGGTCATTATTGTCCCAATATCACATTACCGATCGGATCTAAACTATCACGTTATCGCTACTCCGCTTCTCCAGTGCCGTCTTAACCGGTAAGTAGGGTTTGCGGCAAAAAGTTTTTCGTGGGGACAGGGTGTGGGGTGTAGGGTGTGGGGTGTAGGGTTTTACCGATAACGAATTGATTGGGGATTTGAGTGGGTAAGTGCCAATCAACCCCCTCAAAGCCTAATTATCAACGAGCCTTAAAAAGAGGGCGAACGAGGGGACTTGAACCCCCGAGTGGTGGAACCACAATCCACTGCCTTAACCACTTGGCTACGCTCGCCGTACATCTATCGAGTATAGCAGAAAACGAATCGTTGACAAGAGGTTTTTTATCCTCATTCGGGCTATGGTTAGGGTAAGTGAGTGATGATTTGAGAGCTTATGAAATTGGCACGGTTAGGGGGAATGGTGGTAGGAGTGGTTTTAGGGGGAATTGCGGGGATATTGCTGACAACTAACCCCAATCGTCAAGATTACGAACAATACGCTTCCCAGAGGTTAACTAGCTATCTTAAGGATAATGTCTGCGCTCGGGCGCAAGCTTCCCTCGAGGTGCAGGCTCTCTTGCGGGGTTACTGTAAAATGTTGGTGGATACGGGTCATCCTTTTTTACAAGAAGCGATCGCCACTAACACCACTAGAAAGAATTTTGTCATTTTCAGCGTTTATCAAACGGAATTATCGTTCCCTCCGCCTTTACCTAGTTATCACTTCAGCACCGTCGGTTTTTTGAATAAATTATACATCTACGAAGCTTTAGAACTGTAGTCAGGCAATGGAAATTTTCTGAGAGTAAATCCTGATGGTAGTGATTTTATTGTAGTGGTGATAGCTGAAATTATTAAAGCCGAAACAGAAAGAGCAGGAAGATTTATTATCGCCTGTTCTCGACAAGGAAAACCTATCGGCGGAAGAAATGCTTGATGAATATAAAGCACAACAATCTTGTGAACGAAGATTTAGATTCATTAAAGACCCCTTATTTCTAGCAGATAGTGTCTTGGTGAAAACCCCAAAAAGGATAGAAACAATGGTTTTTTTTAATGGGAATATGCTTATTAGTATATAGTCTGGGACAAAGAATGTTAAGAGGGGAACTACAAAGGAAAGGTGGAAAAGTCAAAAATAAACTTGGTAAAGCCACAGATAAACCAACTTTAAGATGGATATTTCAGATTTTACAGGGGATTCATTTAGTCAAGATTAATGCTCAAAGCCACATCAGTAATTTAACTGAGGAGATTCTTGATATTCTTGAATATTTTTCGATTTATTGCCAAAATTACTACCAAGTAAGTTGAGAATCAAATTGAGCAAATTCAGTTTAAGTCAATCCCAGAAAAAACTTTTTCCCCGAAAAGTGTCCAATAAATTAGGCCACTTTAGTTTAACCATGTCTAACTTGAGCGATCCTTGCTTCTGTCAAATTATTCTTGGTGAAGTCAGATGTAAAAATTCTCTAATCTCAACAAATTTTGTCGGTTCAATCAGTTTTTCTTGGTGGCGTTATTGCGACTTAATCATAAAGTGCGGAATGTGGGTTTTAATCTCTAGTGATATCCAATCCTGTAGGGTGCGTTACATTTCATTAACGCACCTTATTACTGTTTTGAATGCAGTTCCAAATTTTCAGTTGTTAAAAAGTATTTGTCAAATGATGATGAACTTTAACGAATCAAAGTAATAGTAATTCCCAGAGATAAACTGGTCCATACTTTATCTGCTGTTAACACAGGTAAATTCAAGCGTTTACCTAAAGCAAGACAAGCACGATCTCCTAAGGATAATCCTGCACTTTTAGTTAAAACTCGAAATTTAGCTATAGTTATAGCATCTTCCTCATTGCAAGCAATAATTTCTAGACTATTTTGTAATAATCCTTCATCTCTCAATCGTTTAATAATTTCCTCTGGGGATTCTCCTAAGTCAACAATTTTCGATAATACCTCTACCCAATTAATAATACTGATATAACACCCATTAATCAAGGCATTTTCTACAATTTCTGCTCCTAGTTCATCTCTAAGATAAGCTAAAAAGGCAGAAGCATCTAACACATATTTATTCACTTAAATACTCCTGTCTGCGTTCTTGAATAAGTTCATCTACTAAATTTCTATCAGGTGATTTATTTTTTAATAAACCTCTTAATTTTTTAACTTGATTTTTGAGACTAACTAATTGCAGTGTTCCATTATCTTCCAGAGTTAAAATTAATCTATCTCCAGATTCTAAATTAAGAATTTGTTGGATTTCTTGCGGTAAAGTTAAACGTCCTTCTGGTTCAATATCAAGTATGTATTGTTGAGAAAGTGATGAATTAGCAACTGTCATAACTTTATATTTCCTTGTTTTATACCTATTTCTAGTTTAGCAAAAATTCTAAAAGTTAATCCTGTAGGGTGCGTTAATGAAATGTAACGCAAACAGTGAGTTTTGGAAACACTCAAGCCCGAATCACAGTAATTCTATATTGATTTTCTGTCACCACCACCTCAGTTGATAACCTTTCTTCCATTGGTAAAGCATTTTTCCGTCTATCAAAGATAAATAACCAACCAAAATCTAAACCTAAACGTCTTAAATAAGATTCTAATTGTTCAATTCCATCAGCTTGCGGATCGCGTTTTTTATCCCGCCATACTTTTAATTCAATCCCTAAAATTACATCTTTATAACGCAGACATAAATCCATTATATCACTACCAATTGCATATTCCCTTTCTAAAACTCCCCCACCATTAACCACACGATGTAAAAAAGCCATTAATACAATATGGGGGGCAATTTCATGGTAAGCAGCACTACTTAATAATGGTTCGACCTGTTGTCGCCAAAATTTGAGAAATGCTGTTAATAAAGCATCTATATTTAATTCACCTTTTGCCGTCAACCAACTAGGACTAATTAAAGGTAAACTATCCTGAGTTCCTTGGACTAAAACGCGGGGAATAACTTCACGATATATGGGGTTAGAAATAACTAATCCCCCCATTGGATCACGTCTTAATAATCCTAAATCTATTAAATATTGCCTATCATCTGCTAAAGTATCAGGTAATGTTTGCCCTGCTAAAATTGGTTCAATAATATTCTTCACTCGTTTTTTCCTGAGTTTTTCCGCTAAACTATCTAAATGAGTATCTTGACGAGCAATTAATATTTCTTTGGCTGTTAAAATGTGTTCTTTGGTAATAGCAATGTTTCTATCTTTTACCATTTTTTCTACAATTTCTTTAGCTAAAGCATTGACTAACCAAGGTTGTCCTTGGGTTAAATCATAAGCTGTTTCTATTGCTTCTGATGTGAAAATTTGTCCAGTTGCTGCTGTATGTTGTTGATATAATTATCCCACTTCTTCGAGATTAAAATTTCTCATAGTCAGAGAAGCAACTTTGATATTAAAAGGACTGGATGTATTTAATCTATCACTACCTCCCGATGCTACTTTATAATCTCTCACATCTCGTAAACCAATTAATCCTACTGACGAGGGAAAATTTTCTGGACGTTTAGGAAAACCATCTCTTAACTGTCGTAAAATAGAAATTAATGTTTGGTCTTGTAAAGAGTCAATTTCATCTATAAATAATACTATGGGACGATTGATAGCTTTTGCCCAACCTCTTAAAAAAGCCTTAATTCTGCTTCCTGGTTCTTCCTGTTGCCATTGTTTAGCAGCTGGTTGTAATTCTTCAGGTAAACTATCCTCAATTGTATCATACCAAGTTCCTAAAATTGCCAATTCTGCGGCAGTAGGATCATAATTAAATGCACTTCCTACTTCCACTGACACCATGACTGCGGCATAATTTCCAGTATCAGTCAGTTGTTTTGCTAGGGATAACATTGCTGTGGTTTTCCCTGTTTGTCGTGGTGCGTGAAGGACAAAATAACTACGTTGTTGAATTAGCTCCTCTAAATCTGGTAATCTGACTGTGGGAGAGAGCATATAGTGGATATCGTCTGAACAGGGACCTGCAATATTAAACCAGCGAGTCATAGAATTTTGGTAATAGATGAACTCTTTAAGTTTAGACATTTTTTATGCTCCCGATACATTATTAAAACCACTAAATTTGCTAATGAGAGTTGGTTAATTCGGCAATTAATTGTTCAGGAGTGATAATTCGTGGTGTGACAATGGGGAAATCTTGAGGATTACGGGTAATAATTGCATCCAATTTATTAACTACCGCGGTAGAGTATTGAATAGAATCTTCAAAATCCTGAAAATTGGTTGTGAAAGCCATTATAATTGCATCCTGATTTACTGTAGCAATTTGACAAAAAGTAATTAACTGCTTTAAATAAGTAAGCGTCCAATCTCGACCTCTTGCCTTACGGATAATATAATACAAATCACTAAAAGTTGAGGCGGAAATATAACCTGCAATTGTGCCTTTTTCAATTAGTTATAAAACTTGTTCACTTGCATTCCAAAAAGGTTCTCTTTCTAAGGCATTATCAATAATGATATTAGTATCTATCAGGATTTTCACAGGTTATATTTCTCCTTTAAATATTCATATTTAGCTTGATCTGGATCAAAGTCTGCCGGAATGGCAGGGGCATTTTCAAATAAACCCTGAAATGCTTTGATCCTAGATTTTCTTTTTGGTGTTTCTGGTGCTGATTCAGTGGTTGCGGTTGTGGTATTATCAAGGGTATCTGTGGCTGCCCAGACTACAATTTCCACGTTTCCGGGGGGTAAATTCAGGGGTTCGGTAATCAGCAAGTTACCAGATTGATCAATTTTTCCTTTGAGTTTGTATGCTTGCATGATGTTTTTTATGATACTCTGTTTTTATATCATATCATAGTCAACAAAATTCACGCTCTAAATTTGGGTTTAAATTATGATAACTACACTAATCGAACGAGAAACAGAACCAATTTTAATTAGTGACTTAACCTGGAGAGAATTTAAAGCTGTTGAACAGCTAATCGATCGCCCAGGGTTAAGGTTATCTTTTTTAGATGGAGTTTTGGAGATTAGAAAAATGCCAGGGAAAAAACACGAAACTATCAAAGAACGTATTGGTGCTTTACTAGAAATTTATTTAGAATTTTTGGGATTAGATTTTACTCCTACTGGTTCTGTCACCTTAGAAAATGAATTTGAAAAGGTTAAAAGAGAAGGTGATAAATCCTATGAGTTGGGAGCCAATAGAAAACATCCTGATTTAGTGATTGAGGTGGTTGTTAGTAGTGGAGGAATTAATAAACTGGAAGCATACAA
>NZ_JADBUE010000218.1:0-13639 GCF_020245805.1 Microcystis sp. M179S2
CGGCGCATAGTTATAGAACATATTCATCGTCGTCTCAAAATATTTCGGATACTTTCATCAAGATACAGAAATCGCAGACGGCGATTTGGTCTGAGATTGAATTTGATTGCTGGTATCTACAATTACGAACTTCGTTACCGACAAAAGGATATATCTTGATTACTTTTGCAAGAGATCTATTGCAAAGGTGAGATGCTCCCTCGAGGTGGTCGGTAGTGGGAACCCTTAGAGAAGGTCAAAACTACACAATATAATCATTCCAGATGAATCCGATAAATTCTAGACTGACAAAACCTTTGTGCCGTCTAGTATTGATATTCTCAATCTTAATTGAAATGACTATATTACTGGACTTACCCCATACATAAATACTAAAAAATCAACAAAACCCTTACTGCAGGTCGCTTCTCAGAAAAAATTGAAAAGACGCTACTGGGTACATTTTTCGCTTGAAAATGGACGTTCGGCGATGCTCAGACGTTCGGCGAAGCTCAGTCGAGCCGTCGAGCCGCTGTACCGTTGACTGTATCTAGAGTCGAGCGATTCCGTAGAGTTGGCTGTATAGTGATCGCTAACCTTATTGTAACAGATGGTGTCATTAATCTCTAGAGTAAGCGATTCCCTCTGTAGCCATGTTTTTGATGGTTTTCTGCCTCGAAACAAGCTATAATAGTGGAAAGGTCAAACTGGAAAATTTTTGCCTCAAACCCTATCTGCGTAAGGACTTCAGGAGTTTGGCGTTTAATAGTTAATTGGTATTATATTGCTTCAACTCAGGCTCTGTAAGACTTTTAGCCATAGCTAGTATTTTTATACTAGGGAAGTTTAGATATTAAAAATATCAGAGCTTAACTGAGTGATGCCGATCAAAAATAAGAGTAAAAATTCTAGTAAAATGAGTATTTAAGTGGGTGGGTGGAATTAAATATAAGATGAACGTAGGTTGGGCTTCGGCCGTGAGATCAGCGTTCGACCGAGCTCACGCCGAGGTCCGAACGGTTGAAGCATGAAACCCAACGCCCGCATGGTTTAGGCTACCGCTAACCCATCCTACAAATAATTGTGCCTCCCTACTTATTAGACATATCTTACTCATTTTCAAACAGTTTAATGGAGTTTTCTTATTCACTTTGGCGAGATTTCTCACCTCAACTGGGTCTTGAAGAATTTCACTGCCATAAAAAGCGAGGGCTGTCAAGAGCCAAAAAGATAAAACAACAAGATACTAATCCTCAATTGATTGGTAAACTCGCACAAAGAGGGATAGCTTATCTTTACAAACATCCTGAATCTATCTCTGCTCAAGGTATTGAATATGTTGGCGATAAGGTTCTCAATTTGCAAAATAGAGATGGAGAAGTAGCTCAAACAATTCAAAATATTTTAGAATTGTATTTTAAATATCCCTTTTTGCAAAATAAAAATGTTATTCATCTTGATTCAGGCAACCAAGCATCTGAAAATATAATACTGCCTATTGACAAGATATACTTAAGAATTAATTATCTTTTTGATTGTGTTATTGAAGAAGAATCTAGAATTCATATAGTAGACTTCAAAACAGGTAAGACACAAGATATAAGACAAGCTTTTGTATATATATTAGTAGGCGATATATATTTTAATTACGAAAAAGAAATAGTAGCATCATTTTATAATTTGGAAACAGCAGAAAGTTCTGAGATTTACTCTCTTGATCCGCAAGAAAAAAATTTTGTTAAACAACGTATACTAGAAATTGCGGTAGCACACAAGCGAGAAATGAAAGATTATAATTGTGGACAAAGGAGTTTTGAAGATATATTTCCCGCCAGCCCTGGACGTGGTTGTTTGAATTGTAGTTATCAATTTTATTGTGAGGACTATGTTGAATATGTCAACGATAATTAATTCTCAAATAGATTATACGAGTACGATGCTTTCTATCAACCATATTGAGAAGACTCGTATTGGGTACTTTTCGGTCAAACAAACTTTATCGGTAGATCAAGGTAATCGTTTATCCTATGAATTGTCTAAAGTTATTGATCATGCTAAATTTATCTACTATCAGGGTAATTTTATCTCTATTCTGACTGCAGACTATTCATCTAAAAATCAAGGAGGTAAATCAAAATGGCAAGAAAAACTAGATGAAATAGTACAAAATCTTCATACAGAAATTGGAATAGCTAAGATAGAAATTGAAAAAATTGATAAATTAGAAAATCCAAAAGCTGAAATAATTTCACGTCTAGCTGTTCGAATTATCCGTTCTTATTTATTAAAACAAGATTACAAAATCAAGGTTAATATAAAAGATAATATATCAGATTTATCAATTTTTAGATATTTAGACCCTTGCCCAGAGAACTTTTCTGGACAAGCTGCTATAGCTTTAAACTGGAAAACATCGGGGTGTTATATGGGAACAGTTAAGCAGTATTGGCTGAGAAATGGTAGAGATAATGACAAGTTAATCAATTTAAGTGTCAATAATAAATTTAATTCTAGAATAGGTGGAATTATACAAGAAATTGTTGGTCTCTGTACCGAATCAGAGAAACAGAGATTATTAAACTATCCTAATGTACATCCCAAAACTCAAGAAGTGATTCGCTCTTGTGATGATTCAGACATAATTGTTGCCGTATTTAATCGGAAATGGCAACAAGATACATATTCTCATTATGTTTTAGACGGCCTAGAGATTTCCATAAATAGAGATAGCGCAGCACTGGTAAAAATTGATTATGATTCCTATCTGCAACAGTCAAAAATAGAATTGCAGGATTGGAAAGCACTACTCGAACAGGGTAAGAAAATAGCAGAATCAGCCTTGTCTATTTGGAATATAATCGTCAATCAATACGTGAACTCTAGAGATTACAGAAATTTATTCTCTGTTTCACAATGGAGACAAGATACCGTTAACCTTCTATTTGGTAATAAATCCGAAAAGAATGTAATTTCTCCCAGAAGTAATCTTAAAAAAGGGCTGTTAGAAGGAGGGGTGTATCGACGGTGTACGGATTTTAATTTACCTTCTAGTCAAATTAGAGCTATCGCTTTAAATCTTACCAACACCTCTGGAAAAACTTTTATAGATAAGTTAAAATCTGAATTGAAAAAATTAGATTTTTCCGTAAACTTTATGGAAAAACTGCTCCTAAATATTCAAGGTAAAATGTCAGAGATGGATGCAGTAGAAATAGAAAATACAATTAAAAAGATATCTGCCTTAGAACCGCATTTAGTGATAACTATACTTCCCAAAGGAGATAAAAAACTTGATATAACTGACCGCGGTAGCTACTATTATCATACCCTTAATCAATTATTATCTAGAGGGATTGCTAGTCAAATGGTAGATGAGGAAAATTTAACTAACTCATATATTTATAATGAATTGATTCTAAGTATTTTAGCTAAACTTGGCAATATCGCTTTTATTTTAGCTGATCCTCTGAAAGTTGCTGACTATTTCATTGGTCTAGATGTTGCTCGTCAGACTAAGCAAAAAACGGTAGGAACAAGAAATGCTTGCGCCTGTGTTCGTATATATGGTTCTCGAGGAGAATTTATAAAATATAAATTAGCGAGTTCTATGTTAGAAGGAGAAGAAATAAATAGTAAAACCTTACGAGAAATTATTCCTTCCGATGAATTATCAGGAAAACGAGTATTAATTTTCAGAGATGGTCGGTTTAGAGGACAAGAATTAAATTTTTTGCGGGAAAGAGCGGCAGCGGTTAATGCAAAAATGATTTTTGTCGAGATCACTAAATCGGGGACGTGTAGATTATTTAATCAAAGGGAAGAGGATTTACAAAAACCTACCCAGTATCTTATTTTTAAACACTCGGAACGAGAGGCTACAGTTGTTACCACTAATCCACCTCTAGCTGTAGGACTAGCACAGCCAATCAGAGTTAGTATCCTTGAGGATGGTGAGATTCCTTCACTAGATGATGTTCTTGAAGCTACAATTAAATTGTGCTTATTGCATCATGGGTCTTATAAAGAAGTAGGAGTACCAGTACCAATTTTTGCTTCTGATAAAATAGGATACAAAATGTTAAAAGGTTTGAGTCATGTAAAACCAGAAGGGTGTCAACAATGGTGGCATTAAAATTTAATTTTACTATGGATAAACTAAATTATTATCAAAACATAATCAAGAAAATTCTCACAGAATATGCAAAAATTTCCTCACAAGTACCCGATCAAGACATAGAAGAAATATTGATATTTGACGATGATAGAAGCCAATATTTTTGGTTTAATATTTGCTGGAAAAATGGCAAAAGAATTAAAGCAATTTCCGTTTATCTTCGTCTAAAAAATGACAAAATTTATATTGAAGAAGATTGGACAGAAGCAGGTATCGCCACGGAATTAATGCGCGTAGGAATTCCCAGCAGTGAGATAGTTTTAGCTTTTCAACCTCCCGAAGTGCGACAGTTTACCGAATTTGCGATCGCCTAAAAATTATTCTTTACTTTCTCGTCAGATGAGGAGTAGCTAAAATCGAATATTTAAATATACTTGTTTCTAGGTCATTTCTGCCACTTCATCCTTGACTCGCCGGTTCAAGGGTTAGATATTTTCCGAGCAAAAGTGCTACAATGTAATCTTAGGGGTCAAAATAATCAAGGAGAAGAGCATGGTCAGCAAAATTGATCGCCAAGCATTTTTACAATCCTTAATCGTGCCACCGGGTAAAGAAATTTCTCTACACAAAGACTACGATCCCGGGTTTAAGCCAGACTACATTACCAAAGAAGATGCCACGCTGCTGCTGCAACAGGGGATCGAAAAAATGGCCGAGTTTCAAGATAAACTCTATGCCCAGGATACCTATGCCCTGTTAATTAATCTGCAAGCCATGGATGCGGCGGGTAAAGATGGTACGATTAGACACGTTATGTCGGGTTTAAATCCCCAAGGCTGTCAGGTATTTAGCTTTAAAGTTCCCTCGGCCGAAGAACTAGATCACGATTATCTCTGGCGATATTATAAAGCCTTACCTGAGCGGGGTCGTATCGGTATTTTTAATCGTTCCTACTACGAAGAATTATTAGTCGTGCGCGTCCATCAAGATTTATTGGAACGGCAAAAACTCCCCCCGGAAGACAGAACTAAGAAAGTTTGGCAGCGACGTTTTGAGGAGATTAATAATTTTGAAAAATATCTGGTTAACAATGGGGTTATTGTCCTGAAATTCTTTCTCAATGTTTCTAAAGGAGAACAGAAAAAACGATTTTTAGAAAGAATTGATCGCCCCGAAAAAAACTGGAAGTTTTCCGAAAATGATGTCAAAGAAAGAGCTTTTTGGGGTGATTACATGAAAGCCTACGAGGAGGTATTCAATCATACCAGTACCGAGTGGGCCCCCTGGTATATTATCCCGGCTGATCGCAAATGGTTTACCCGTTTAGCTGTGGGGGCGGTTATTTATCACACCCTCGAATCCCTTGGTTTAAAATATCCCACCGTTACCGAAGAACATCACCAAGCTTTACTGAAAGCCAAAGAAATCCTCGAAAACGAGCCAGATTAAAAATGGAAGAAAATCCCCAAAAAGCGATAATTGCCGGAAAATCGATCGTATAATCGATCTCGATTTTCAAGAATTCCCCCTATGAATTATCGCATCGATCGCCGCACCTATGCTGAAACCTACGGCCCCACCGTCGGAGATAAAGTTCGCCTCGCAGACACGGAATTATTTATCGAAGTCGAAAAAGATTTCACCACCTACGGCGATGAGGTAAAATTCGGCGGCGGTAAAGTAATTCGCGATGGGATGGGCCAATCCCCCATTTCTAGGGAAGATGGGGCGGTGGATTTGGTGATTACTAATGCCCTAATTCTCGACTGGTGGGGCATCGTTAAAGCCGATGTGGGCATTAAAGACGGCAAAATTTATAAAATCGGTAAAGCGGGCAATCCCCACATTCAAGATAATGTTGATATTATTATCGGTCCTGCTACCGAGGCATTAGCCGGGGAAGGGATGATTTTGACAGCAGGGGGGATTGATGCCCATATTCATTTTATCTGTCCCCAACAAATTGAGACAGCGATTGCGTCGGGGATTACCACGATGATTGGTGGTGGGACCGGACCTGCAACGGGAACTAATGCCACCACCTGCACCCCGGGAGAATGGAACATCTATCGAATGCTAGAGGCCGCCGAAGCTTTCCCGATGAATTTGGGTTTTTTGGGTAAAGGCAATAGCAGTCAGCCGGAAGGACTAGCGGAACAGGTAAAAGCGGGGGTAATTGGCTTAAAACTCCATGAAGATTGGGGAACCACTCCGGCAGCCATTGATACCTGTTTAAGCGTGGCCGATAAGTACGATGTGCAGGTGGCGATTCATACGGATACTCTCAATGAAGCCGGTTTTGTTGAGGCCACTATCGCCGCTTTTAAAAATCGCGTCATTCACACCTACCACACGGAAGGAGCCGGCGGTGGTCATGCTCCCGATATTATCAAGGTTTGCGGGGAAATGAACGTTTTACCCTCCTCTACTAATCCCACCCGTCCCTATACGACGAATACCTTAGAGGAACACCTCGATATGTTGATGGTTTGTCATCATTTAGACCGGAGTATTCCCGAAGATGTGGCCTTTGCCGAATCCCGCATCCGCCGCGAAACTATTGCCGCCGAGGATATTCTCCACGATTTAGGGGCTTTTAGCATCATTTCCTCCGATTCTCAAGCGATGGGACGGGTGGGAGAAGTAATTATCCGCACTTGGCAAACTGCCCACAAAATGCGGGTACAACGAGGCAGACTGACCGGGGAAACGGGAGAGAATGATAATCTGCGGGCAAGACGATATATTGCTAAATATACGATTAATCCTGCTATTACCCATGGTGTCTCCGATTATGTCGGTTCCATCGAGGTGGGCAAATTAGCCGATTTGGTTCTCTGGAAACCGGCATTTTTTGGCGTAAAACCGGAAATTGTCCTGAAAGGCGGTTTAATCGCCTGGGCGCAAATGGGCGATGCTAATGCCAGTATTCCCACACCCCAACCGGTTTATATGCGTCCCATGTTTGCCTCTTTTGGTGGTGCGATCGCCAAAACTTCCTTGACATTTGTTTCTAAATATGCTATGAAAGCGGGCATTCCTGAGAAGTTAAAGCTGAAAAAAACCGCCGTGGCAGTGTCGAATACGCGCAATATCAGTAAGGCTAGTATGAAGCTTAATGACGCTTTACCGCGCATGGAAGTTAATCCCGAAACCTACGAGGTGCGTGCTGACGGGGAATTATTAATCTGTGAACCCGCTACGGTTTTACCCATGGCCCAACGCTATTTCTTATTTTGAATTCGATTTCAGATTCAGAAAACGGGTTTTTTGAAAAAATCCGTTTTCTTTTTGAATCAACGGTTAAGGATTAGTAGGAAAATTTGGGAAAAATAACTTAACCAATCCTGCCATTAGTGCAGTAACAATGGCAACAAAGATGGTTCGATTAGTAAATTCCAAGTTATCTAGTCGTTTATTCACGCCTGTTAATTCTCCTTTAATATTTGCTATGTCAACTCTTAAGTTATTCACTTCTTCAGATAGCTTGTCTATTTTGCTATTAACTTCTTTGAATTGTCCTACAATAAAGTCTTTTAATTCTTTGAGGTCGTTTTCTGTAAATGTTGCCATTGTGTGACTCTCCTAGTAATTGTTTGTGATACCAATAATCTTACCACTAAGTTTAACTCCTAACCCTTAATCAGTCAAATGTCATCGAAGTTGCATCACCAGAAGGAATAAAACTGGCCCAATAAAAAGGATGTTTTTGCTTCTCACCCTTGAGCATTCCTAATTGAATTTGTCGTAAAGCTTCACTGCGTCCTTCTCCTTTTTGTAAGCGTCCATAATAGGCGACCATTAAATCTTTAGTCGCGTCATCAGATACTTTCCAAAGGCTAATTAATTGGCTTTCACTTCCCGCAATAACTAAAGCGCGGCGCAATCCATAAACTCCCTGACCGATTTTAATATCTCCTTTCCCCGTATCGCAAGCGGAAAGCACAACTAATTTGGTTCCGACTAAGTTTAAATTGGTAGTTTCTAAAGCAGTCAAAACCCCATCATCTCCTGCACTTTGACCGATTGTAACTCCTGCTAAAACTAACCCAGAACGCAATAAAGGATTCTCAATAACATTGCTTTCTGGTTTAAAAAAACCATGAGTAGCGATGTGGAGAATATTTGGTTTTTTCACTTGTTTGACGGCGTTTTCTGTGGCTTGAGAACCAGTTAAAACAGTGGCTTGAGGTAAGAGATTTTTAATCGCTTTAGCTTCTTGTTCTGTACCCGGAAGACCGGGAAAAGTAAACTCAGACAGGTCTATGGAACGAGTGAGAGCGACTTTTTCCCCTGCTTTACCATAGAAAGGATCAGCTACAATAAGCGGAGATTGTTGACTGGCAAATTTATCTTTAAGGCGCAGTAAATCCCGTCCAGAAGTGAGATAAGTAATATGATAATTTTCCACTAAGTATTGATTATTTTCATCTACTAAAGCTTCAAAAGGAATTAAATTAAGTGCAGCATCAGGAGAAAGCAGAATTGTTTTAGTATTACCTAATAATTGACGGATAGGCTGCATCAATGTCTCATCAAGTTGACGCGCTGATTTTTGCAGTTGAGGGAGAGGAGTTTCTGCGTCTGCAAGATTGTCACGAAAGTAAATTAATTTGTCATCAATCGGTTTAGCTTCCCCTAAATCCTTGGCTTTGATGTCACCATTGGGATAGAGAATATAAACAGCATAGCGAGGGATGCCAAAACTATCATTTTTAGGATTATAAGGTTGATAGCGGACTATTTCAACTAAAGCAGCATCAGCAGGAATTAGTTTTTGAATACCTTCGAGGGTAATGGGTTGGGATAGGCTACGAAATTCGGCACTACGAACACCGATTTTACCCTCTATTTCTTTTGCTTTTTCGGTAACTTCGTTAATTTGTTGACGGTAAATTTCTGCTGAGGGAAAATCATCAGGCTTTTTAAAAGTCAGATTAGATAGTTGAGTCCGAACTTCAATCAGTTGAGTCAATAATTGTTGACTTTCGAGGTCATCAGTACGTTGTCGGAGAATTTGTAAGCTATTGGTTGAAACATCTAAAATTCGTCCTTTGCGTTCTAAGATAGTTTTCAAGGCGAGACGGGTTGCTTCTGGGTTATTGGGTACAGCTTGAAGATTGAGGGAAATCACCGAATTAGTCGTCCCTAAAACCTTTGCCATATAATCTTGTTTTTGCTTGTCATCCCCCATTTTTAGATTTTCTGAGAGGTTGTATTCTTGTACTGCAAGTCCTTGGGTTTGATAATTAATGGCTTGAGGAATATCATCTTGAGACCAGTAAAGTCCAGCCAAATTGTTGAGACTTTGTGCGGTATCGGGATGGTTGTCTCCTAATTGTTGTTTCCTGATAGCTAAAGCTTGTTTGTAAAGGGGTTCGGCTTCACTGTATCTTCCTTGAGACTCGTAAAGTACAGCCAAATTGTTGAGACTGGTGGCGGTTAGGGGATGGTTGTCTCCTAATTGTTGTTTCCAGATAGCTAAGGCTTCTTTGTAGAGGGGTTCGGCTTCACTGTATCTTCCTTGAGACTTGTAAAGTAATGCCAAATTGTTGAGACTGGAAGCGGTGTCGGGATGGTTGTCTCCTAATTGTTGTTTCCAGATAGCTAAAGCCTGTTTGTAGAGAGGTTCGGCTTCGCTGTATCTTCCTTGAGACTGGTAAAGTTCTGCCAAATTGTTGAGACTGGAGGCGGTAGAGGGATGGTTGTCTCCTAATCGTTGTTTCCTGATAGCTAAAGCTTGTTTGTAGAGGGGTTCGGCTTCGCTATATCTTCCTTGAACTCTGTAAAGTCCTGCCAAATTGTTGAGACTGGTGGCGGTAGAGGGATGGTTGTCTCCTAATTGTTGTTTCCAGATAGCTAAAGCCTGTTTGTAGAGAGGTTCGGCTTCGCTGTATCTTCCTTGAGAATAGTAAAGTACTGCCAAATTGCCAAAACTTTGTGCAGTATCGGGATGGTTGTCTCCTAACTGTTGCTTGAATATATCTAAAGCCTCTTTGTAGAGGGGTTCAGCTTCACTGTATCTTCCTTGGGATAGGTAAAGTGCAGCCAAATTGTTGAGACTTTGAGCGGTATCGGGATGGTTGTCTCCTAATCGTTGTTTCCTGATAGCTAAAGCTTGTTTGTAGAGGGGTTCGGCTTCGCTGTATCTTCCTTGAGACTCGTAAAGTGCAGCCAAATTGTTGAGACTGGTGGCGGTATCGGGATGGTTGTCTCCTAATTGTTGTTTCCTGATAGCTAAAGCCTGTTTGTAGAGGGGTTCGGCTTCGCTGTATCTTCCTTGAGAATAGTAAAGTAATGCCAAATTGTTGAGACTGGTGGCGGTATCGGGATGGTTGTCTCCTAATTGTTGTTTCCTGATAGCTAAAGCCTGTTTGTAGAGGGGTTCGGCTTCGCTGTATCTTCCTTGAGACTCGTAAAGTGCAGCCAAATTGTTGAGACTGGTGGCGGTAGAGGGATGGTTGTCTCCTAATTGTTGTTTCCTGATAGCTAAAGCTTGTTTGAAGAGGGGTTCGGCTTCGCTGTATCTTCCTTGAGACTCGTAAAGTCCTGCCAAATTGTTGAGACTTTGTGCAGTTAGGGGATGGTTGTCTCCTAATTGTTGTTTGCTGATAGCTAAAGCTTGTTCTGCTAGGGGAATCGCCTCGTTGTATTTCCCCTGCTGATACAATTGAATAACTTGCTGAGTTAGCCTCTCTGCTTCGGCTAATTTATCTTGCGGTGAAACCTGAGAAATCACCTGTCCCACCGTTGGGTTTAACATGACTCCCGATAATCCCATCATCCCGGTAATGACGACAACCGCTATCCCTGATTTGATTGATACTTTCATTGGTTTTTTATCCCTAGAGTTTATTGATAGGCAAAAACATCAACTTGAATAGATTTGTCGGGTTGAGCCTTGTGCTGTAGTAAAGTTCTGATTTTTTCTGCCGTTTCACTACTAAAAACAACCTCACCACAGTTATAGCATTACTTTAAGGCAGAGCCTTAGATATTGTGTTCCAAGGCAAAGCCTTGGAACAAGGGGACAAGGAGAATTTGTTTTAAGTACCATAATTAGTATAAGGCCGTTTATAAGGTGGTTGCAGTCCCAAAACAATATCCTCCCTCTTAACACCCATTGAAATTAAATCTTCTGCTGGATTCAATTCCGTTAAATTTTGTTGTAGCCAAATCTTATTATCACGAATATCAAAATGAACAATCGAGCGGTAAACTCGTTTTAAACCTTCCCATCCTACATTCATCCACTGATAATGATCCCGTTCCACATCAAATATTAATTGTACTTCTACGTCTTCACCGGTAACATCTTCTGCTACATAGCGACTTAACAAATTTTGCACTGCTTGACGATATTTTATGAGTTTATCTTTATCCATTGTGTAATTACCTCCGTACAAAAGTAGTAGCCATCATCTCGTTCATCTCGTTCCCAGGTTCTACCTGGGAACGCTTTATTCAGGTTCTACCTGAATACTATTTTAAGGCAGAGCCTTAAATATTGTGTTTCAAGGCAGAGCCTTGTAACAAGCGACAAATTTTGCACTGCTTGACGATATTTTATTAGTTTATCTTTATCCATTGTGTAATTACCTCCGTACAAAAGTAGTAGCCATTATCCATAATTTAACTTTCATCCTTACTCCCTCCTTAAAATGTCATTAATTGTTTTAGCCAATTCCTGAACCTGCGAAATATCCCCTAACTGATTGTAAGTCCCCTTCGCCTTGGTTAACCACTGTATCGCCTCATTCTTATTTCCCAAGAGACGATAAGCTATTCCTAAACCCGCTTGTATCTCCGCTTGCACTGACAAATTCTGCGTATTTGTTGCCAGTTTTAACGCCTTATCATAAGGTTTTTTTGCCAACTGAGGCAACCCTATCTTAAGGTAAGTATCCCCTAACAGTTGATAAACGGTAGCAACCTGACTATTTTGCTTAACTAATCCTTCTAATACCTCAACCGCATCCCCATACAACCCATAACCTCGATAGAGATGCGCTAAAACTAACCCTGCTTCCTCTGGGGATAATTGCTGCTGTTGAACAGCTTTAACAGCATCTAAAACCGTTTTTTGAGTCTGTTCATCTAATACTCTAAACCCGACGTTTTCATCATCACTTCTAGAAGACGCACCATTATCAGCTTTTATTGTTACCCGATATCGCTTTCCTGCTTCCAGAGGAGGTTCACCGGGATAGACTATTTCAGTTTTATTTGTCTGCGTTTCCCAATTAACCCCATCTATTTTGATAGTATAATTAGTTGCACCCGGAACAGCATTCCACCGCAGTGAAGGACGATTGGTAATAATATTCGTTTCACGAGGAGTAATTAGATAAGGTAATTTTGCTAAAACTTTCTCTTTATTTCCTGTTGGACGGAGGGTTGTATTATTAATATTGGGAAGTGAAATCACAGAATTTCCCCGAGGACAGCCATTAGAAACAATATACTTTCCTGTTTTAACCGTCCACTGCTTGAGATTACTACAATAAACCTTAACGGAAGCGTTAGCTGCCACTTCTAACTTATCATCAAAACTGAGGGTAAGTCCGACAGAAGCGGGAAGGGTTTTTTTCCATTGTGGTTTTTTAACGGTAACTTTCCCTTTTACCTCAAAAATCGTGTTAACTCCAACAGTGTTGCTAAAAGTCGCCGCCGGAAATCCTACCGTAATTAATATCAGGGAAATGGGGGTAAAGATTTTGAGAAATTTATTCATGGGTTGAATCACTTGAGGTTTGGCTTTAATTAGGTTCGTTGTTGAACTTTCGTCCTCATCCGGTGCGATTTCAGAAAACGGGTTTTTAAAAAAAACCGTTTTCTCGTCTAACTTGTTATACTATACTACTACAACTTAAAACCTCACCATTCCCTAATCTTCCCTACGGGGTTGGAGACAAGCTTTGCACCCTCACTGAAGGAGTAATTTCCCACTTCCACTCGCAACTATAGAATTAGCTATAATAAAATTACCACAGGTATCATCTTCATATTTCTGGAAACTATATGACCTTAAAACAATTAGACCGAATTACTTTTAACTCCAAAATTATGGCAGGTCAAGCCTGTATTCGAGGAATGCGTATTCCTGTTTCTTTAATTCTTAATCTACTTGCTAACGAAAAGCCGATAGAGGAAATCTTAGAGGAATACCCTGACCTAGAAAGAGAAGATATTCACCAATGTTTATTATATGCTTCTTGGTTAGCCAGAGAACAAGTTCATC
This sequence comes from Microcystis sp. M179S2, assembly GCF_020245805.1. Taxonomy (NCBI): domain Bacteria; kingdom Bacillati; phylum Cyanobacteriota; class Cyanophyceae; order Chroococcales; family Microcystaceae; genus Microcystis; species Microcystis sp. M179S2. The sequence continues at coordinate 13,335 of NZ_JADBUE010000218.1, forward strand.
ATTTTGAATTAATCGAGCAATGGAGATAGAGTTTCTAGCCGATATGGGGATTTCTCTGCGTACAGTCTCATGGTTAAGAGAACAAGGTTATGATGTCGTTTATCTTCGAGATGAAGGCTTACAAACTTTATCTGATCAGGAAATTCTTGCCAAAGCAAAAAGAGAAAAGCGGATAATTTTAACTGTCGATCTAGATTTTTCTCAACTTCTCGCTATTAGTGGTGATAATTTACCAAGTGTCATCCTATTCCGTTTAGGCAATGAAAACTACAATCTAATTAATCAGCGTTTAACTATAGTTTTAC
>NZ_JADBUE010000219.1:0-4515 GCF_020245805.1 Microcystis sp. M179S2
GAGTTGAGGAGTTCCCGATAGCGTTGAACTTTATCGGTTTCTACTTGAGGGTTAGGATAGACAATCACACCCCGCCAATCATTGGTTAAGTCAGTTTTACTGAGATATAAGAATATTTCAGTGAAAAAGCGCTGATAAAAAGCCTCATCTTCTTGAAATTGTACCTCACAGAAGTAGATAGGAGTCTGGGGGTGATTATTTTGAGGCAGAAAGACTCCATCGAGACGAAAGGAAAGTTGTTTGACTTCCACTGAGTCAAAGCGGTAGTTATTGGCTTCGCTGATAGGGAGTTGAATTAATTCAAAGAAGATAGAGGGGAATGATTGAAAGAGTTGATAAAAAATCGTGTCAGTTTTCATGCTTTTATTTCTTCATCCGCGCTTGTTCTTAAACCGCATCAACGGACTCATTAAACGATCGCAAAATCGAGACGATCCGATCAGCTTCCCCATCATTAAACATCCCATCTAGACCTTCGGGATGGTTATCAGTAAAAGGAGGCTCGTAGAGCGCCCCCGGATTCATAATTCCGTTTTTAGTGAGGATATCGATGATATTTTCGATAAAACGGATTTGATTGGCCGAGAAGTTTGTCCCCTGCAAATAACGGGCAAAAGCTTGTTTAGCCGCTTGGCGTGCCGCTACGCGGATCCCTGCGGGATCGAGTCCGACGATTTCCAGGATCAGGAGCTTGAGGCTTTTCGTCCGGCCAAAGACCTCCTCAAAACGCTGACGGCTCTCAATTTCTGCGGCCGAAAATAGCATCTCCTCTAGGGCAGATAAATCCCTGTCCGTTAGGGGGATATTGCGCCGCAACTTAGCGATCGCAAGGTGATCCTGATGCTGACGGATATAGGACTCGACTTTCCGGCGATACTGTTCGCGACTAAAACCGGTCTGATGGGTGGGAATATCGACAATCTGCACCTCCCCCATCTCATCGACAAAATCGGTGATCACGATCTGCTGCTTTTGGCGATCAATAAACTTGACCAGATCCCGGACACGCACCCGAATCCCCTCCACCATTGACGGCGTTGCTCTGGTCCACCAGCTTTCGTCCTGCACCTCGCGAATAAAGGCTAATTGCCCCTTAATCATCGGTATATCGGGCTTAGTCTCCAGTTGAAAGAGAATATCCCGCACTTTGTCCCGCAATCGCTCATAACTACGGTCGGCCTTGAGAATGGCTAATTGCAGTTTCACACAGAGAAGGTCGAATTCCTTGGCCAGGGGATCCTCATTGGGCAAACCATTGGGTAAACCGGCCAAGGAGTCGGCAATGGTGGCCGCGTCCTCCTGACTGAGGTTGTTCCAACGCTGGCGCTGACTAAAGGTCTCCACCTGCGGCAAGCGACGACGCACGAGGAAATTATCCCGGGGCATGGTGGCGATGTGTTGATGGAGTGCATCGAGCAAACTCGTGTATAGGTCGCCGGATCGATCGACTTTGTAAGTAGAGGACTGCTCTCTTGCCCTAGGTGTCGCGCTTGGCTTGGAGGGAGCGAGACGGGTTGCCAACTCGAGGCGATGTTTCACTAGGCGACTGGTGAGGCTTTCAGGTATTTTCTGGCTTGTTTCATCGATATCCTGCTCGAAATACTCGAAATTACCGCAGAGGTCGAAGACCAGAAACTCGGTTTTATGGTTGCCAGGCCCGAACAAATCCTGACAGAGACGGGTCCCGCGCCCGATCATCTGATTGAACTTCACCCGGGAGAATACGGGCTTAAAAAAGACCAAATTGACCACTTCCGGCACATCTACGCCGGTATCGAGCATATCCACCGAGACGGCTAAAATCGGTTCTTTGTTGACCTCGCTGAAGTCATCGAGCAGACTCTGGGCGTAATTGTCGTGACTGTCAATAATTTTGGCGAAATGGCCTTTGTAGTGAGGATAGTTACTGTTAAAGCGATCGCAGATACATTGGGCGTGCCGGTGATTACGGGCAAAAATAATCGTTTTACCCAATCGATCGCCACTGTTGACCTTTAGCCCCCGTTGCATCAATAATTCTAATGCTTGATCCACGGTGTCGATATTGAACAACCAGTCATTAAAGGCAGCTGCGTTAATTGCCTGCGGTAGTTCGCCGCTTTCCTCGTCCCGGAACTTCTCCTCGTAGTCTAGCTGCTCCTCCGGGGTTAGATCGCTGTATTTAACCCCAGTACGCAGAAACTTAAACGGTACAGTAACGCCCTTGGGGGGGACAAGGTAGCCATCCCTAACGGCATCATTTAACTCGTAGGCGAAGGTAGGCACGCCCTGGGGTAGCTGGAAAATGCGGTAGGTGTCCCGGTCTATTTCCGAGCGCGGCGTGGCAGTTAGCCCCACCAGCAGGGCATCGAAATAATCGAATATTTCGCCGTATTTCTGATAAATGGAGCGATGGGCCTCATCGATGATCACTAGGTCAAAATAACCCACCCCAAAGATTCGCCCCTCTGCATCCATGTGATCGATGGCGTTGAGCATGGTTTGATAGGTGGAGAAGAGGACGTTAGCCCCCGTCACGTCCTTGCTGCGGGTCAGATGCAGGACGGTAACGCTGGGTAGATGACGCTGAAAGGCTCGATAGGCTTGCTTTAATAGGGCATTGCGATCGGCCAGAAACAGGACTCGGTTTACCCAATTGGCACTCTTGAGCAGTTCCACCAATGCGATCGCCGTTCGGGTTTTGCCGGTTCCGGTGGCCATAACCAAGAGGGAATTACGGGCGCACTTTTCTTCAAAGGTTTCGGTAATGCGGCGGATGGCCTCTTTCTGGTAGGGACGGCCGACAATATCCTCGTTAATGGCGGTGTCCCTGAGGCGTTTACGGTGGGAACGGCGGAAAATTAGCCGTTCTAGCTCGGTTTTTCGCAGGAAACCGAGGACGGGACGGGGGGGATAGGCGAGATCATCCCAGAGATAGGTTTCGTAGCCGTTGCTGTAGAAAATAACGGGGCGCTGGTTGTAGTCTTTTTCTAAGCAGTCGGCGTAGAGTTTGGCCTGCTGTTGGCCGCTGTCGGCGCTTTTGCTGCTGCGTTTTGCCTCCACAACGGCGAGGGGTTTGCCGTCGTCGCCCCATAGTACATAATCGGCGAAACCGCGTCCGGTATCTCCGGGCTTTTGGATGGGCATCCCCTGCAGCTCGAACTCGGTGACGTTGGCTGCTTTGGTATCCCAGCCGGCCTCTTGGAGTAGTACATCGATCAGGTAGCGGCGGGTGTCGGCTTCGTTGTAGTCGTGCCGGTCAGCGATCGCTCGATTTTGGGCGAGGAGGGCATCCCGTTCGGCCCTAGCGGCTGCCAGTTCGGCCTCGGTTTGGCGCTGTTTTGCTTCGGCCAATTGGCGCAGGGCATCGCTTTGGGACAGGCGTTTTTCCAGGTCTTGCAGTTGTTTGGGAGCGGGGGGTGCGGCCGGGGGTATCTTCTGGCGATCGAAGCTAATATCGCCCAATTTTCGCCCATTCTGCCCATAGTAGCGCACCAGCCAGTAGGTGAGATGAAATAGTTCCTCGATCAGGTGCAGGGAGTCCCGTTCACTGATGGTGCTGGTATCGTGGGCGGCGTTGTTGCCGATTCTGTGGATGGTGCGAATTTTGCCGAAAAGTCCAGGTTTAAGGTTATCTTTAAAGGTTTGCTCGTGGATGAGAGCGCCTAGGCTATTGTCCCGGGGCAGTTGCAGGTAGGGGTCGTTTTCATAGAGCCAGCAGACCATTTGCTCTAGAACAAAACGGGTATAGAAGCAACTGGCCCGGGGGTTACTGAAGACTAATCCCTCCGCTTGGCTGGCATGATCGTAGATTGTCGGGAATTGATCTCGCAGGAAGGAGAAGTTTGAGTCCATATTGCGCTCCCCAGTCTATAACTTTATTATTCCCAAAGTTTTGGCTATCTCTATATTTTACCTGATTATTGTTTAACAGTTATATAAAAAAACAGCAAGTTCGGTTATTTTATTTAGGGTTTTCCCGCGTGACAGTGTGAGATGATAGGAATCTTGGTTAATTGTCCAACGGTCTTTTTTAATGGTATTTCCCACAAGATTATGGCAGTAATCCGCCGGCTACCATGGCTACAGTTCCCCTCTAAATGCTCTTTGTAAAAGGGAATTAAAGAGATTTTCGGATTGTTCAAGCGCCTGAAGATGACACCGAACAGATTCTTCGATATTTTTCGTAACTTTTGTAATTAGATTTTGTGTCTTGATAGGAGGAACAACGACCTCAATTTTGGATAATCCTGGCTGTGAAATATTAGTGATTGTAGATGTGTTAGAACCTAAAATCAGTCTATTTCTCATCGGTGGAGTTCTAAGCATTAAAGATAAAAACTCTGGATTAATCAGGTCTGTCCTCGGCCTGACTCGGATCATAAATGAACTGAAAAGCTGACAGGGGGACAAGCCAGCTGAAAAGCTTATGTAGCATGGAATACAGACACAGACTCCCAAAAAAGATAAGTCATATTTACCATATATGACCTAAATAACGAAAATGATAAGTGAACTATACCAGAAAGTGTTAGA
>NZ_JADBUE010000022.1:0-8902 GCF_020245805.1 Microcystis sp. M179S2
GGTCTTAGGTGTTAGGTGTTGGGATTTTAGGGTTTTAGGGTTTTAGGGTTTTAGTTGAAATTCCCCATTCCCCCATTTACCCATTTCCACATTTCCCCATTTCCCCCTTCCCCCATTCCCCCATTCCCACTTCCCCCTTTTATTTACTGGTGGTTTGAAAACGTTTCCAAACAGGTTCGTAACTTTGCAGAGCTTTCATATACTGTACCCGTTCAAAAGCAGTCGGATCTGGACAATTCATTTGACTCATACTGCCAATTAACTGCTCGATCGATTCGTACTCATTTTCTTCCAACCAATGCAACAAACCCTGTTCGATCTTGGTAATTTCCTCCAAACCGTGGCGTAATAAAACACTAACTAACATGGTCGCTTTTGCCCCCACCATCATCATTTTGATCACGTCGATGGCGTTATGAATACCACTGGTAGCGGCAAAATCCGTCGGTACACGACCGTAAAGCATGGCAATCCAGCGCAGGGGTAAACGCATTGCTTGGGGATTACTGAGGATAATATTGGGGTGAACATCTAAGGTGTCTAAGTCGATATCCGGCTGATAGAAACGGTTAAATAATACCAACCCATCGGCCCCCGCTTCCGCTAATTGTTTAGCCATATTGGCCGTATTGCTAAAGTAGGGACTTAACTTCATCGAGACGGGAATTGATACCTCCGATTTGACAATTTTGAGGATATCAATATAGTTTTGTTCGACGTGATTTCCGGTTAATTCTAGGTCGTTGGGAACATAATAAACATTCAACTCCAAAGCATCAGCGCCCGCTTGTTGAATTTGAATGGCATACTCCAACCATCCCCCAGAGGTCTCACCGTTGAGACTGGCAATAATGGGAATATCGACCATTTCTTTGGCTTTGCGAATATGGTTGAGATATTCGTCGGAACCAACGTGAAAAACCTCCGGTTCGGGAAAATAAGTCAAAGCTTCCGCAAAACTCTCGGCTCCGTGGGTAAAATGATGGTGTAGAGCCAGTCTTTCGTGTTTAATCTGCTCCTCGAAAAAGGAGTGTAAAACCACGGCAGCGGCTCCGAAGTCTTCCATTCTCTTGATATTGTCGATATCCTCGCTCAAGGGTGCGGCCGCACCGATAACTAGCGGCGATCGCAATTGCAAACCCATGTAGGTAGTGTGTAGATTCATAACTATTCGTTGCTCCCTGTACCTTTTGCTGCTAAATACTGATACATTTGCCAGCGCGTATCCACATCTGCTTGTGCTTCTTTGAGCAGACGTTTAGCTTCCTCCGGCTTACTGGTGGCCAACATCTTAAAGCGATTCTCCGAGTAGAGAGTTTGCGCTACGGTAAGCTTAGGCGCACGGCTGTCCAATTGTAGGGGATTTTTGCCTTCTTTAGCTAAATCGGGATGATAACGGTACATTAACCAGCGACCGCTTTCCACCACTTCTTTTTGATGGTTCATGGCGGTGGTCATGTTGATCCCGTGAGCAATACAGTGAGAATAGGCGATAATTAACGATGGCCCGTTGTAAGCTTCCGCTTCTAGGAAAGCTTTGATCGTTTGCTCGTTTCTTGCCCCCATAGCCACGCTGGCCACATAGACGTTACCGTAGGTCATGGCCATTAAACCGAGGTCTTTTTTCGGGCTGGGTTTGCCACCAGAAGCAAATTTAGCTACGGCGGCCCGAGGAGTAGCTTTCGAGGCCTGGCCGCCCGTATTCGAGTAAACTTCCGTATCCATGACCAAAATATTGACATTGCGACCACTGGCTAAAACGTGATCTAAGCCACCATAACCGATGTCGTAGGCCCAACCGTCACCCCCGACAATCCAGACGCTTTTCTTGACCAGATAATCGGCCACGGATAACAACATTTTCACCTGCGTGGTCGGGGTTAATTGCCCTAAACGGGATTTTAGGGCCTCTACCCGTTGCCGTTGTTCGTAAATTTCCGCTTCATCCACTTGGTGACAATTGAGAATATCTGCCGCTAGACTTTCTCCGATTTCACTAGCGAGGGTTCCTAAGAGTTCGGCGGCAAATTCTGCCTGTTTATCGATGGAAACTCGGAATCCTAAGCCAAATTCGGCATTATCTTCAAAGAGGGAATTCGACCAGGCCGGCCCGCGACCTTCGGCGTTAACTGCCCAGGGTGTTGTCGGTAAATTACCTCCGTAGATAGATGAACAACCGGTGGCATTAGCCACTATCATGCGATCGCCAAATAGCTGACTGACTAATTTAACGTAGGGAGTCTCACCACAACCGGCACAAGCGCCGGAAAACTCAAAGAGAGGTTCCTGCATTTGCTGATGGTTAATTTTATTGAGATTTAGGCTTAATCGGTCTGGATTAGGCAAATTAAGGAAGAAATCCCAGTTAACTCGTTCCTGTTCCCGCAGGGGCAATTGGGGAGCCATATTAATCGCTCTTAGACGCGGTTGCGATTTGTTTTTAGCGGGGCAAACATCAACACAGAGACCGCAACCGGTACAATCTTCGGCGGCCACTTGGATGGTGAATTTTAGCCCTTTCCAGTCGTGATCCTTGGCATTCGCGACTTTAAAGGTTTCCGGGGCCGTGGCTAATTCGGCCTCATCATAAACTTTCGAGCGAATAACGGCGTGGGGACAAACGAGAACGCATTTACCGCACTGAACACAGACATCTGCATCCCAAACGGGGATTTCTTGGGCAATATTGCGTTTTTCCCATTGGCTAGTGGCGGTGGGGTAAGTACCATCGTTGGGAAGGGCGCTAACGGGCAATTCATCCCCGTGACGGGCGATAATTTTGCCGAGGACTTCTCGGACGAAAGCGGGTGCGTTGTCGGGAATTGGTGGTCTTAATTCAAAAGCTTCAGGGGTGACAGTGGCGGGAATTGGGACTTGATAGAGGTGTTCTAGGGCAGAATCCACAGCTTTGATGTTCATCTGCACGATTTCTTCGCCTTTCTTGCCGTAGGTCTTGCGGATGGCTTTTTTAATTTGTGCGATCGCCTCTTCCCGAGACAAAACTCCCGCTAGGGCAAAGAAACACACCTGCATAACGGTATTAATCCGACTGCCCATCCCCGCTTCTTTGGCTACTTGAGTCGCATTAATCGTATAAACTTGCAGATTTTTATCGATGATAGTTTGCTGGAGATTGCGGGGTAAGTGACTAAACACCTCATCCGGTGGATAGGGACTATTGAGGAGAAAAATTGAGTTCGATTTAGCGGTTTCTAGCAGATCAAATTGTTCGACAAATTCCCACTGATGACAGGCGATAAAGTTAGCATCGGTGATTAAATAGGTAGAGCGAATCGGATGGGGGCCAAAGCGTAGGTGAGAAACGGTGACAGACCCAGATTTTTTGGAATCATAGACGAAATAACCCTGGGCATAATTATCAGTATCTTCACCGATAATTTTAATTGAATTTTTGTTAGCTCCCACCGTACCATCGGAACCTAAACCGTAGAAAACCGCCCGCACTACTTCGTCCGGTTCGGTGGAAAAACTGCGGTCATATTCCAGACTGGAAAAGGTAAGATCGTCAACGATACCAATAGTGAAGTGATTTTTCGGTTTGTCGAGACTTAAGTTATCAAATATGCCAGCAATCATGGCTGGAGTAAATTCTTTGGAAGATAAACCGTAGCGTCCTCCCACAATTTTCGGCAGCTTCCCTTCGTAGTTTTCCATAAAGGCATTTACCACGTCTAAATATAGCGGATCGCCCCCGGCACCGGGTTCTTTACAGCGATCTAAAACGGCTATTTTTTTCACCGTGGTGGGCAGAGCTGCCAGTAATTTTTCGGCGGCAAAGGGACGATAGAGACGAACTTTTAAAACCCCAACTTTAGCCCCATTTTGATTGAGATAATCGACGGTTTCATGGACGGTTTCCCCTCCCGATCCCATTAACATAATCACTCTTTCGGCATCGGGCGCACCGTGGTATTCATAGAGATGGTATTGCCGTCCTGTTAATTGGGCAAAACGATCCATAATTTTTTGAGTGATATCGGGACAAGCATGATAGAAAGGATTGACGCTTTCCCTTGCCTGGAAATAAACATCGGGATTTTGTGCCGTGCCTCGTAAAACCGGTCGATCGGGAGTTAAAGCCCTTTGACGATGGGCAATAATTAGGTCTTCATCGATCAGTTCTTTGAGAGTTTCATCGCTAATTAATTCGACTTTTTGCACCTCATGACTGGTACGAAAACCATCAAAAAAGTGCAGAAAAGGAATCCTGGTTTCTAGGGTGGTAGCTGTGGCAATAGCCGCCAGATCTTGAGCTTCTTGAACGGAATTAGCCGCTAACATAGCCCAACCCGTACTTCTGGCAGACATGACATCACTATGATCCCCAAAAATTGACAATCCTTGGGCTGCTAAAGCACGGGCCGCCACATGAACCACTGAAGAGGTTAATTCCCCCGCAATTTTGTAGAAGTTGGGGAGCATTAATAATAATCCCTGCGAGGAAGTGAAAGTGGTAGTTAAAGAGCCTGTTTGTAGCGCTCCGTGCAGGGTTCCCGCTGCCCCACCTTCGCTCTGCATTTCGATTACGGAAGGGATGGTTCCCCAGAGATTAGCTCTGCGTTCGGCCGCCCAACTATCGGACCATTCACCCATAGGCGAGGAGGGAGTGATAGGATAAATAGCGATCACTTCACTGAGACGATAGGCAACGCGTGCAACAGCTTCGTTACCATCTATGGTTGCATAGGTTTTTGTGGTCATGTGTTCCCCTTAGTTTTTACGATATTTGTCGGGATTTTAAGTTTTTTTACGGCTCAATTTCGCACTAAATATCCTCTCGTTTCCCTGACAACCGAAGGATTTTCTTGAGCGTCGCTTTTGACTCCCTATCTACTATTGGACGCTTACGGCAGACAGGCTTAAGTAGAGCAATTTTTCTGTCTCCACCTCGATCATTATCCAGATTCCGGGCTTTCTAGCAATTCGTTATTTTTTCTTAATACGCTGCTGAGTTTGCCAGCAACCGACCCTGGGATTAATTAATATTCAGAATTGAGATAAAAATTAATGATACTTTTAAAAAAAAAGTGCTAGGTCAGAAGATAAGCTGTTGACTATCTAAATTACTCGTTAAGACTGCATGGGAGAAGGGAGAAGGAATTATGAATTATTAATTAGGGTTTGCGGCAAAAAGTTTTTCGGTGGTGGCAGGGTGTGGGGTGTAGGGTGTAGGGTGTGGGGTGTCGGAAGAATAAATAGAAATAATCCCCTGTCTCCTGTCTCGGAGTCTCCTGTCTCGGAGTCTCCTAACCAAGCACGACAATTTTTGATTTTTGCAAGAGATCTAATAACCAGTTGATTTAGTCAGCCGATGAAGTTAAGATGTACTAGGTTAAACACAAATGAACTAAAGTACAAATTATCTTAACCCAAGGATAGGAAAATAGATCATGACTAACCTCGAATCCCTTACTCAAGCGCAACAGGAGTTGTACGACTGGCTAATTGAGTATATTCGCACTACTCAACACGCCCCTTCCATCCGGCAAATGATGCGAGCGATGAATTTACGCTCTCCCGCACCGATTCAAAGCCGTTTAGAACGTTTACGCGCCAAAGGCTATATTGATTGGACAGAAGGAAAAGCACGCACCCTGCGGATTCTCAAACAACCAGTGCAAGGTTTACCGGTTCTGGGTGCGATCGCTGCTGGTGGTTTAGTGGAACCCTTCACCGATGTGGAAGAAAAACTCGATCTTTCTAACCTGTTGCAACGCAGCCAAGACTGTTATGCTCTGCGGGTTTCCGGAGACAGTATGATCGAGGATCATATTGCCGATGGGGATCTGGTGATTATGCGTTCTCTCACGGGTAATGAAGCGGTGTCCAATGGGGAAATCGTCGCCGCTAGAGTCGAAGGCCACGGCACTACTTTAAAACGTTTCTACCAAGAAGGAGAAATCATCACTCTCCAACCCTCTAATCAAAAATATCAACCAATTACAGCCAATACCGAACAAGTACAAGTGCAAGGGGTTTTGGTTGGTGTTTGGCGCGGTTATTAGCCAAAACTGGGGCGCACTTAAGCGCCCCGATCATTTTTCCTCTCCTTGGCTTCTGGAAAAGAATCGGGTGGGCCAACTAGGATAATATAAGGGTTTCAGCCTATCCCGAACTCAGGTGTTTTAACTTTTATGCCCAAAAAACAGAAATATCCCCATCTCTTGGGATCAAAATGGACGGCAAAACAAAAAACATGGGGCTGGCGACATTTTCAAGTGGTCAATCGTCAAAATCGCGGTCAATGGGTTTTTGCTGAATTAGTCGCTTCCTGCGATCCGACTGTCCGCTTCTGGATTAATGCTAAACAGTTGCAAGATGCGAATCTTTGGCAATCAGGTTGGCAAACCCTAACGGAAATGAACCAACCCGACAGCACCGACGAGATTATTGTTAATTAAGTAGGTAGGCGTTAAAAATTATCAGATGCCCCCCTTATTAAGGGGGGATTAAGGGGGGATCGAACCTAAAATCCATTTTTAATTTAATTATAACCAGCTACTTAAATGCAGTACAGCCTATTACTGTTCCATAAAAGTCCGCACCGTACCATCAGAACCAAGAACTAGACGCAATTGAGGATTACCAGGGATATCGAGGGGAGAAACAAAAGGTTGATTGAGCAGGGGCATATTAGTGCGATCGAGATAGATTTTCGCCGCCTGTCCCAGGGGAATAATCTGTTTTAGGGAACCATCCTGATTTAAGACCAAACGGTACTCTAGAGTATGCTTGAGACTTTCCGGCGGTTGCCAACGGGATTGAAAATATTCTCTGGTTTCTGCCACTTGGGGAATGGTATCTAGTAAGTTCGTCTCTGGGGCTTTAGCGGTGCTTGTGGGCGGTTTTCGGTCTAAATTGACATTTTCGGGGTTAACAGGGCTTAGAGGCGGTAAATTGGGCAATTTTGGCGGTGCTGGAGTCGGATTCATCGTGGTGGGGGGAACATTTGTCAGTGCATTTGTACCCTGATCACCAGTGACGGGGGGGGCAGTAATCGGGATTTTCTGATTATTCGGTTCAATTACGATCGCCGCGCCGCCAGGACGCGAACCTGTCACTGGTGGCGGCGGTAAAGTGGGCGGCGGAATCACCAGGGGGACGCTAGAGGGCCGAACTGGGGCTGGAACGGTTCCCACGGGTGGCGGTGGCGGTAAAGGGGTTTTATTGCCCAAATTTGCCGGTAACTGCGGGTTTGGGGCGGCCGTTCCCGTGGGGGGTAAAGGCAGCGTTGGCAAGGGTTGGGGAATCTTGGCACTATTGGGATCAGTGGTTAAATCATTGTTGGCCACTTCTTGCTGTTGATAAAATGCGATCGCTATTCCCCCGATAGTTATTAGGGCTGAGGCGATTAATCCCGTCCACATCAGGGCATTTTTTCGAGTTTTCTGGCGAATTAATGGGGGTATTAGGGGGCTTTCATGGTTATATTCCCCTAAAGCATTGGCTAGATCGAATAATTGCGATGTGGTTAATTCGATCTCCTGTTTATCCTGATCGGTTAGCAGGGAACCCAAAAATAATTGATGCTGCAGAAGTCCCTGACAACGGAGAGAGGGTAAGGAGGGGAGATGGCTTTCGGGGGAACCACTAGCCACGAAAGAGAGGGTAGAAACGGGACTAGAGAGTAAATTCTGCACATAATTAGCAACAATTTCCCCTAGGAGTTGTAATTGTGTGCGATCGCCTTTGATCGTCACCTGTTTTTCCTCACTCAATCTAGGATCATCAAAGCGCAATTGAAAGTGGGCATCGTTTAAGACATTTTTACCTAGCCAAACCGCTAGAGGCGAACTATTTCCCCAAATTTCTAGGGTACAGGTGGGGGGTGTATATTTGCGAATTAGATTACTCATTTTTAGTTATCGGTGGGAATTATGAATTATGAATTATGAATTATGAACTGGGAAGAATAAATAAAAAATAATCGCCTGAATACTGACTCCTGAATACTGACTCCTGAATACTGACTCCTGATAGGCTTTTTATTTTTGACTTGCCAAAAGGGTGTGCCAGAGAAGGAGATGACTGCGGGGGCTGCTGTAGAACAATAAATCGATTAATAATTTCCAAGCTAGGGAAGTTAGGCTAGAATCACTGAGATTATTTTCCGATATTTCTGGGTATTTTAAGCGAAAATTAGCGATATAATTGCCCAAAAGCGTGGTTTTGACTGGTTCTTGTCCTTGAGTTCCCACTTGTTCCAAGAGAATTACGGCGCGACGGATTAACTCTTGCTTTTTTTGGGCTAGATGACAGAGGAGGAGAACTAGAGAACGGATGTCCGCTAGGGAGAGGTTTGACTGGGGTTGCCAGTAGTGGGCAACTAGGCGATCGCTTGTATCCAGATCTAAGGCTAATTCTTGGGCTGCTTGGGTGATAGACTCGGAGTCTAAATTAGCTAGAGAGACTAAAGCAACCAAAATCAGGTTTAAATAGCTATTAATATTCTCTAACTGCTCGTTACTGGGTGAGATAGCTAGGGGTAAATCCTCACCCGTGGAGGACTCGGCAGACTGAGGCATAGTCAAGGACATAGATAATAAGGAATTGCCAGCAGAAAAACTTGGGTTTAGGAGAAAAAATCACTGGTTCTAAAGTGTCATCGCCAATTTTGGCTCTGAAACCCCGTTCTCAAAGGACGGCTTTACTATGAAATAGTAGCGCATTTACACGATATATGCTAGAATGTGAGATATGGAGAAAGCCTATTCGTTTCGATTTTACCCCACAGCAGAACAAGAGTCGCTATTGCGGCGCACCTTGGGCTGTGTAAGATTAGTTTACAATAAAGCTCTCCATCTCAGAACACAAGCTTGGTACGAAAGACAAGAAAGAGTAGGATATACTGAAACTTCTTCAATGCTAACCGATTGGAAAA
>NZ_JADBUE010000220.1:0-16956 GCF_020245805.1 Microcystis sp. M179S2
GGATACAACGAGGGATACAAGAAGGGATGCAACGAGGCAGTTTAGAAGGACAACTATCGCTGATAACCAGTCTTCTGGAAGGACGGTTTGGCCCCCTAGATACAGAATTATCTGGTCTGGTGGAACAGATTGCCCAACTTCCCATCTCGGAACGCACCGGGTTACTTCTTTCTCTGGCCAATTTATCTCGCTCAGAACTGTTAGAAAGATTCAGGGAAAATTAAACTTTCAGTCCCAATCTCAAAAACAGACAATTAAAATTCCCTTCGATAAATTCTCAAAACTTGCTATGATCTAACAAGATTGTTAATGCACTTTCTCGGATTAATTATCCCCTGCAATGACTCGCCAAATTCACGACCAATTTGCCAAGGAATATTTAGAAGAACTCTTAGCGTCTCTAGGAACGATTAAAAAGAGCAAGAAAGTCAAGAGTGAAGTCCAAGAAATCGATGTCTGGTTTGAACCAGCCAGTTCAGCATCAAGGACGGAATTACCCTTGGGTTTACTCGGTAAAATGGCGGCGACTTGCTGCTTATTTGAACCTTTCCGTAACCCACCCTCCGAGGTAGAGATTCGCAGTTGCATCTCAAAGTTATATGCGGTTCATGGCGAGGTCTTGAGGAAGGCGAAACGGACAAACAAAACTCTAACCGAAGCTGAACTACCAGTTCTCTGGATTTTAACGCCTACTTTTTCGGGGAGAATGATTGAAGAAGTCGTGGGAATCCCCCCTTCATTCCTACCAGAAGAGGGGATGAAAGAGGAGTGGGGAAAAGGAGTTTATTTTTCCCCTAGCCTGTTCAAAACAGGAATCGTCGCCATCCATCAATTACCAGTCAATGAGGAGACTTTATGGTTGAGGGTGCTAGGGAAAGGAGGGACACAGAAACGAGCAGTAGAAGAATTAGTGCAATTGCCTGAAGGTAATCCTTTCCAAGAGAATTTACTGGAAATTCTGGCCAACTGGCGCAAGAGTTTGGAATTAAGAGATAATTTAAGTACCGAAGAACAGGAGGAGATTATGAACCTATCACCAGCTTATTTACAACAACGAGAAGAGTGGAAACAAGAAGGGATACAAGAAGGGATACAACGAGGCAGTTTAGAAGGACAACTATCGCTGATAACCAGTCTTCTGGAAGGACGCTTTGGCAGCCTAGATGCAGAATTATCTGGTCTGGTGGAACAGATTGCCCAACTTCCTATCTCGGAACGCACCGGGTTACTTCTTTCTCTGGCCAATTTATCTCGCTCAGAACTGTTAGAAAGATTCAGGGAAAATTAAACTTTCAGTCCCAATCTCAAAAACAGACAATTAAAATTCCCGATGAACAATCATTTCCAAATCCTGAAGAACCTTAAATGTCCTGCTTATTTTGCTAGACTAAAGAAGTCCCAATTCTTGATTAGCCTGAGATAGGAAAGATTATGGTCAATCAAATCAGCATTGTCATCTCCAAGAATCCCGACGGATATTCACTCAAATCTCCTGAATTAGCAGCAATTGATTACCAGGATAGCTCTCTAGAAGGCGTTTTAAATCGACTGAAAGATGCCCTGGAAACTCATCTGATGGCTTCTGATATATCTCAAGAGGAGACTGGAGAATCAATTTTAAAGATAGTTGATAGGTTGAATCTGAACTTCCCTGAAGAAGAACTTGAGCCGCTTCCATCTGACGGTGCAGAAGAGCATGACCATTATCTTTATGGGAGTCCCAAGAAAAGGCAATGAAACAAATTTTTGCCGACACTTTCTACTGGGTTGCTTTAATCAATCCCCAAGATAATTGGCATCAACGAGCCAGAGAAGTTACGTCCAGTCTCAAAAATGTTAAACTTGTGACGACGGATGAAGTTTTGGTAGAGCTACTGAATTTTATGTCAGTCCGGGGAGCAAATCGGAAGCGGCGTACTGTCGAATTTATCGATGATCTGCTCCAGAATCCCCGCCTTCAAGTCATTCCGCAAAACCGAGAATCATTCCTGCAAGGCTTCGAGTTATACCGCCGCCGTCCAGACAAGGAATATAGCCTGACAGATTGTATTTCAATGACGGTCATGCAGCGCTTAAAAATCAGTCAAGTGTTAACTCACGATAATCATTTTCAGCAAGAGGGTTTCATAATTCTATTTGAATAACAGAGGGAAAATTAAACTTTCAATCCCCCTAAGCTAGGAAAAACTATCCCCAAATAGAAAACGGGTTTCTCGGAGAAACCCGTTTTCTGTGCGTTACTCAACGGATTTAGTATGACAACTGATAAAAACCCCTCCAATTAATGAAGGGGAATTGTCGGATTTATTGATGGTATTAGGAGACTTTTGTGGTTTCTTTTTCTGAGGATTTGGAGGATTTCAATTTGCGCTTGAGGGTTGAGGCTGCGCCGAGTGTGCCGAGGCCTAGTATGCTTAGGATGGAGGAGGGTTCGGGGACGTTAACATGATAACCAGCCTCTCTTAATAGTCTCAAATCAGATGCTTTAAGACCGTCATAGTCTCTTCCACTATCAAACACCCCCCACATGATTTCATCATCTTTTGCCCATGGGGGTCTGTCTGCTGGCGGTTTTTGTCCCCAATCACCATCCAAGCCTAATGCGTGTCCAATTTCGTGTTTAGCAACAGCTTGAAAACTATACTGGTTTGCAGGTGGGATTCCTCCTATTTGAAAATACCAAGGCAAGTCACTGTTAAAGTATATTTCACTCTCGCTTAAAACATATACTCCCAAGGCACTATCCCATCCTCTTCCTAAAAAATAACTTGCCTTTTGCCATTGAACTGAAACATCAAAAGTGTCACCCCAGAATAATGTTTCAGTATTACATATAACATCATCCCACTCTTTTAAAGCTTCCTTAAAAATACTCACCCAGTCCTCTTGTGGAGGAGTATCACTGTTAGTAATATCAAAACCAAATGTCAGAGGCATCCCTACTGGGGCGGTTGGTAAACCTTCGGGAACAAAATCAGTTAAAGAACTGGCTCTTACACTTGCACAATTTGCAAAGCTCATCGCTGTAGTGGTTACAGCCGTGCTAAGAATCAAAGTTAAAGTCCAATTTTTCATTGTTTTTCCATGATCGTGTTTTGTTATTTTTGGCGTGATCGCCCCTCTCGCAGCCAAGTCAAGCAACAACCCAACCCAACCCCAAAAGGAGATAGCAAAACAATACACATTCCCCCCCCCAGAACTGTATTCTAAGATACATTTTTATAAATATTTACATTCCTCTCCGTCAGGCTTCTTTAGCAACGTTAAGAGCGATCGCCTTCTATCTTTTAGTAGTCAATAATGCCGATGACTAGAGCTAAGTTAAGATTGAAGGGCATTCAGTTGTTAACTCATGTAATTCTTGAGTAGGGCGAAAATATGACGACACTACTTGTACAAGCGACCTCGGCTCCTTTGATGATTGATCTTCCTTGGATTATGCCGATGACGGAGGAGCAATTTTATGAATTTTGTTTAGCCAATCGAGATTTACGCATTGAACGCAGCGCTAGTGGAGAAGTGATCGTTATGCCTCCTGCTTTTTCAGATACGGGTAATCGCAATTTTAATATAGCTCTGCAACTGGGGAGTTGGTCAGAACTAGATGGGACGGGGCTTGGGTTTGATTCCAGTGCGGGTTTTACGCTGCCCAATGGCGCGACTCGTTCACCCGATGCTGCTTGGATTAAATTAGAACGCTGGAATGCTTTAACAGAAAAACAAAAAGCCTCTTTTGCCCCCATCTGTCCCGATTTTGTGATTGAATTGCGTTCTGCTAGTGATACGGTATCCAGTTTGCAGAAAAAGATGGAAGAATATATTGCCAATGGTACTTTATTGGGTTGGTTAATCGATCGCCAAAATCGCCAAGTCTATATTTATCGTCCCCATCGAGAACCGGAGATTTTAAATGCTCCTGAAACCATTAGTGGTGATCCAGAATTGCCGGGGTTTGTATTAGTAATGGCTAAGATTTGGTAAATGCGATCGCTGCGGACTCCTGTTATGAATTATGAATTATGAATTGGGGAAGTGGGGAGTGGGTTTTTAAAGTTGGATTGGGAGTTAATCATACTGTTAAAAAAGGATTTAGTATCAGAGGCGACCGGGATTTTCCCACAACTCGATCGAATATGTTATCATTCTGGGCAAATAGAGTAAGTCAGCCTAATTCAACCGTGGTCTGTTGAAGCGGAGGAACCGAATTTGGGGCGAATTTCAGTCAATGAAAAGGACATCTCTCAGTCCTAGCCCGTCAGCTAACTTCGTCGGCATTGGGGGAAGACTGAAGAGAAACAGAATAGGAGATATTCCTGCAAATATTCTGGCTCTTTCAGGATTCTTGGTTGGTACTGCTCATTATCTGTACCTCGATCCTTATACAAGGGTAAATAACATGAATATTGCGGCTATTTTAGTCGCTGGGCGTGCCACAGGCAGGCAAGCGAAAGCTTGGCTGTTTAAGGATGTGGTACTGTATCCGGCGATGGGTTTTATCGGTCTGATTACCCTCTGGTGGGTAATTGCGACTTTCCGAAGTGAATTGATGCCCAATCCTTGGCAGGCCTTGACTAGCAATCTCGATTATATTCTCCATCCCTTCTATCGTCGCGGTCCGGGCAATCTCGGCATCGGTTGGCTATTGCTGGCCAGTTTGCGACGCGTCTTAATCGGTTTTCTGTTGGGAGCATTAGTGGCTATTCCAGTCGGGTTTCTCATCGGGCTATCCCGGCCGGCTATGCTCATCCTCAATCCGATCATTCAAATTCTACGCCCCGTTTCTCCCCTAGCTTGGCTACCCATCTCTCTGGCCATGTTTGGAGTCGCGGAACCCTCGGCCATTTTTGTGATTTTCATCACCTCCCTCTGGTCAACCATGATTAATACAGCCCTAGGAGTCGGTAGTGTACCCAAAGACTATATCGATGTGGCCAGAGTCCTAGAAATGCCCAAATATCGCCAGATTTTTAAAATTATCCTCCCCGCTAGTTTGCCTTACATTTTTACGGGATTGCGCTTAAGTTTAGGAATTGCTTGGCTAGTCATCGTAGCCGTGGAAATGTTAACCGGAGGTGTGGGAATCGGGTTTTTTCTTTGGGATGAGTGGAATCGCTTAAACCTTAGTTCCGTCTTTCTGGCGGTGATTGTCATCGGCGTTACCGGTTTAATCCTCGATTACCTAATTAGCCGTTTACAAGTCCTTGTCACCCATCGTCCCGCTAAACCGGGCAGTTAATACCATGATTCCCCCCATATCTAGACGTACCTTCCTTCAGGGATTGGGGACGACTTTGGTTACTGGTAGTCTGACTGCCTGTACTATCAATGCCAGTCGCAACCCGACGGGATTAACCGAGGCAGCCCTAGCCGTAACCCCGATTATCGATCCGAAAACCCTAGAAAAACCTCACCTCACCGTGGGATATGTCCCCGTCAATGATTGCGCCCCCTTCGCCGTCGCCTGGGAAAAAGGCTTTTTTCGCAAGTATGGACTGAATGTCACCCTCAGTCGGGAAGCAAGTTGGGCGAATTCCCGTGATGGGATTATCTTCGGACGCTTGGACGCTTCTCCCGTGGTCTCCGGGGCGATTACCAATGCGAGGACGGGGGCAGAAGGGGCGCGGGTTGCCCCTCTGTGTGGGGCGATGACTATTCATCGTCACGGTAACGCTATGACCATGAACCGGCCGATGTGGGATTTTGGCCTTCGACCTTGGCGAGAGTATAATGGCGATCTTGAGCAAGCGGGCCGGCAACTGCAAGCCTATTTCCAGAGTATCCCCCCGGAAGAGCGCATCTGGGCAGCGGTCTTGAGTTCCTCCATCTATGAATACTTCCTGCGTTACCTGACGGCATCGATGGGCATTAATCCGATCGAAGAATTTCGTCTTTTGATTATTCCGCCGCCGCAGATGGTCAACAATATGCGTATTGGTACAATGCAAGCTTATATGGTGGCCGAACCCTGGAACACTAGGGCGATTACCGGTAACGAAGGGGTCGGTTTTACCTTTGCCCAGGGACGGGAAATCTGGCAAGGACACCCCGATCGCATTCTAGCGGTGATGGAGTCTTTTATCGAAGAAAACCCGAAAACCTATCGCTCTTTAGTCAAAGCGATGATTGAAGCTTGTCAGTATTGCGATCGACCTGAAAATCGAGAGGAAGTAGCGACGATCATTTCCGGGCGCTCGTTTACAGGGGCAAAACCACAATTTACCCGCCCCGGCATCGTTGGGGATTACAACTATGGGGGTTTCGATGATCGAAAACGTCTGGTTGAGGATCTAGCGACGACAATTTTTTTCGCCATGCCAAAAGATATTGCCAAAGCCGATCACGATCATTCTACCTTTCTCTGGCAATCCGAAAGTCTTTGGTTAATCACCCAGGCCGCTCGCTGGGGACAGATTGCTGCAATACCCAAAAATGCGGAAGAAGTAGCTAAAAAAGCTTGGAAAACCGATTTATACCGTCAAATCGCCGACGATATGGGTATTATTTGTCCCAGCGAAGATTATTACGTCGTACCGCCGGGGGCTTTTATCGATCAAAAGGCTTTTGATCCTAGCGATCTCGTCGGTTATCTCAACAGTTTTGAAATTCGCGCCAATTCACCTCAATTCTTTTATTTGCAGGGATAATTAATTATTATGGCCCAATTCTCCTCTGTTCCTAACTCGCTCTCAAGTTCCTTTTCCGGGGAGGAATTTTTAGAGATTAAAAATATCGTTAAAGCTTATCCTCAAGCTGATGGCAGCAATTTTGTTGTACTTGATGGGGTCAATCTGACTATTGGTTCCCAAGAATACATTTCGGTGATCGGTCATTCCGGTTGCGGCAAATCGACGCTTTTAAAAATTATTGCCGGTTTAGAACAAGCCTCCTCGGGACAGGTGACTTTAGAAGGAAAGTTAATTCGTAAACCGGGGGCTGACCGCATGATGGTTTTTCAGCATTATTCTCTTTTGCCCTGGTTGACAGTGCGAGAAAATATTCGCTTGGCGGTGGATGAAGTTCTTAAAAGTGCTAGTAAAGTTGAAAAAAATAGCCTTGTTAATGAACATTTAGCTATGGTGCATTTAACGGCCGCTGCTGATAAATATCCCGAAGAAATCTCCGGCGGAATGAAGCAGCGGGTGGGCATCGCTCGCGCTTTGGTAACTCGACCGAAAATGCTATTAATGGATGAACCTTTTGGGGCTTTAGATGCTTTAACTAAGCGAAAATTACAACAGGAAGTGCTGAAAATTTGGGAGAGTCACCGGCAAGCGGTGATTATGATTACCCATGATGTAGATGAGGCAATTTTCATGTCCGATCGCATTGTTTTAATGACCAATGGGCCCCATGCTAATATCGGTGAGATTTTAACAGTGCCTTTTCCCCATCCCCGGGATCGTCACGCCATGCGAGAAACTCAAGAATATTATGATTTAAGAAATCATGCTCTCGATTTTCTAGAGCGTTATTTTACAGCCGATGAATAGGCGGTGAAAAAGTCAGATAATATCTGTCGGGCCGAAGCATTCGGATAGGAAATCTCCGGTTTCAGCGATAGGTTATTGCCCGAATGCTTCGCCCTTTTTCTGTTAAGATTGGGTCAGGGTAGCCAATTCTAAGGCTAAAGGATCAACCCGGCGTAAATTTGCCCCTAATGCTCTTAATTTACCCTCTAAATTATCGTAACCTCGATCGAGGTGATGGAGTCCCTGCACAATAGTAGTCCCCTGGGCTGCCAATCCTGCCACCACCAAAGCTGCCGAAGCGCGTAGATCCGTGGCCATCACCGGAGCCCCAGATAGGAAAGGCACACCGCGCACTAAAGCCACATTTCCTTTGACCTTGATATCTGCTCCCAGACGCTTTAATTCGGCCACATGACGCAGACGATTTTCAAAAACCGTCTCATTAACCACGCTACTGCCCTCGGTTAAAGTTAATAGAGCCATAAATTGGGCCTGCATATCTGTGGGAAAACCGGGATAGGGCAGGGTTTCGATATCGGTGGCTTTTAAGTCTTTAGGGATAATCCGGAGACGATTAGGACCATCTTCCACCACTTCCGGACCGATTTCGTGCAGTTTGGCAATTACCGAAGCTAAATGGCTGGGAATCACGGGATAAAGACTAATTTCCGAGCGGGTAATCGCCCCGGCTATCAGTAAAGTCCCAGCTTCAATGCGATCGGGAATGATACTGTAATCGGTACTGTGCAGACGGGAAACTCCCTCGATGACAATTGTATTGGTCCCGGCACCGCGAATTTTTGCCCCCATGGAAACACAAAAATTGGCTAAATCAATCACCTCCGGCTCCTGGGCCGCATTACCGAGAATGGTTTCCCCGAACGCTAAAGTCGCCGCCATCATTAGGGTTTCCGTCGCTCCCACACTGGGATAATCCAGATAAATATTCGCCCCTTTCAGACGACCATTACCCTTAACGCGGGCGTGTACCATGCCGCCGTCAATTAATACATCTGCACCCATTGACTGTAGGCCTCTAACGTGCAGATCCACTGGTCTGGCCCCAATGGCGCAGCCGCCGGGGAGGGGAACTTTTGCTTCTCCTAAACGGGCTAAAATCGGTCCGATGGCGAAAAAACTGGCTCGCAACTGGGAGACGAGATCGTAGGGTGCTTGAGCTTGTTTGAGGTCTCTGCCATCAATCTCTAGTCTATCTCCGGTGCGACGGACTTGCACGCCCAAAGCCGAGAGAATTTGACTCATCCGCTCGATATCGGCCAGGGCAGGTACATTACTAATCTGGCACTCGTCGGAGCAGAGTAAAGCCCCCGCCATAATCACTAGAGCGGCATTTTTGGCACCACTGATCTTGACTTCACCCTTGAGAGAGTGACGACCTTGAATTTCTAAATAGGGATGCTCGGTATCGATGGTCATAGGATGATTCATTTATCTTAGTTGGGAGTCTTGGCTAAGGAAAGCTTCAGCAAAATGAGACTGCACTGTATCAGATTTTTGAGGAAATTATTGGTGATTCTACCCCGAAAAGCGATTTTTGTCTTAATTATCTCAACTATCTTGACTTATGGATTGTCCGATAGTATAATAAAAGATTGTGAAAGAAAAATGCGGAACTGGCGGAATTGGTAGACGCGCTAGATTCAGGTTCTAGTGTCTGCAAAGACTTTCGGGTTCAAGTCCCGAGTTCCGCATTATCTCCCTCAAGACGCAGTGGTTTAGGGTAGCCCTAGCAGGGTGAAAAATCCGATTGGCTATGATTAGCAGTGTTCAAAACCCTTTAATCAAGCAAATTCGCAAGCTACACCGCACTAGAGAGCGACAGGAGCAGAATTTGTCCTTAATTGAGGGAACCCACTTATTAGAGACAGCTTTAGCCCTGAATTGTTCCCTAGAGACGGTCTGTTTGACAGAAAAGTGGCAGCAAAGACAGGGAGAATTAGCAGAGAAACTTCAAAATCAAGCGAAACGAGTCGAGATAGTTTCCCCGGAAGTCCTCGCTTCCCTAGCAACAACGGTTAATCCCGATGGTGTGATTGCCACTATTGCCCGTGATCACCTTCATCCAGTCCCCCAAAATCCGCTACAATTGGGCTTAGTTTTGGAAAGATTGCAGGATCCAGGCAATCTCGGCACTATTATCCGCACTGCTGTGGCTACGGAAGTACAGGGTATCTGGTTAAGTCTCGATAGCGTCGAAATCGATAACCCCAAAGTGATCCGCAGTTCCGCCGGGGAATGGTTTCGATCGCCCCTAGTGGTAGAATCGGATTTATCCGCTTTAGTGAAAAAATATCAAGCACAGGGGGTAAAAGCGATCGCGACTTTACCCACAGCCACCAAAAGCCATTGGGAGATTGATTTTACCCGTCCGACTTTAATATTATTAGGCAATGAAGGAGCCGGTTTATCACCCCAATTAGCGACTTTAGCCGATGAAACGGTGAAAATTCCCCTCTTTGGTGGTGTGGAATCTTTAAATGTTGCGATCGCTACTGCTGTCATCCTCTACGAAGCTAGAAGACAATTATCCTACAGTAGGGTGGATTAGCGTCAGCGTAATCCACCGTTAAAACCGACAGTTATATTACTTCATTTTCATCGGATGATAATGCAAGCTTTTCAACGTTTACAGAACCTCCAGTAACTAACATTCCTATATCCCCGCATCGTACATCGGACTGTTTATTTGATGTTGCTGATACTAGATTAATAACGGATTTTATAAATGCCTCAAGACGTGGAAGTATTAAAAAAACAAAAATTGACAAACTGGCTAATGATAGCAAGGGAGATATAAAAATATCAATAATGGAGATAGAAGAAAAACTTGTTCTTATCAAAGGTAGCAACACAAAAGCAAAAAGACAATTCGTCAAGAAAACTCTTACCTGTTCAATGTCGTCTGCAACTTTTTTTTCTTCAATTTTGATAAAACGTACATCATCATCATTTTTAGTGTGGTGCTTGAAGTCCAGAGCTTGACTTTTCAGTCCTTGTACAATAAATCTAAATCCTAGTTTTTCTTGTGGTTTAATAACACCTATTCTAAACTTTTTCTCATGCTTGCCAAGACTGGTTTCGGTAAGTTCTTTAAGCTCCATTTCAGGTTCTATTTTTTGGGGACAGTAAAATACATCTAAGACTTCATCGATATTTGTGAATTCAAATCTTATTTCTTGATTTTTAATTTGTTGATTACCTGTATTCTCAATATCAAAAAGTGCATAAAACATATTTTGTGCTGGCTTTCCATTGTACAAGATACCAATTTTGTTCTCGATATCTTTTTCAATATTGCCAATAATTCCGCTTTTGACAAGCTTGCTATAAGAAATTTGCTTTCTTGGTTCACTTTTTTTCTTGAGTAGTTCAATAATAAAATTGGCAAGAAATCCAATTATTCCAGAAACAATTGCAATAATTATTCCATTCAATAATTCATTGGAAGTTGGAGAAGATTGGTTGCTTAAATTACTTGTTTGAGCAATTGCTTGTGAACTAGAAGCAAGAAGCAAAAATTGTGAACTAAGACTAGCAAAAATAGCAGATAAGAAAAAAATAATCGAGAACTTAACCACTCGATTCGCACTTATATCAGTTATCTTAATGGTGAGGTACGAAGTTTTCATTTTAGGTAGTCAGGAGTCGGTCGTCGATATCGAATCAGGTTACACTTCATCTTTATGAGAAACGCTGTAATAGACATCGGCCTAATATTGTATCACGACTGAAAATCTTTGGGAACCTCGAAAAATATAGTTGAGTAGATTGGATTAGCTACAGCGTAATCTTCCGTTAAAACTAAGATTAGCATCCGGGTAATCCCGCCTTAAACCTTCTAAATTGCTTATTTTTCGTTTCTAGTCTTGATAGAATTGCCGCGAATAGTGAAATTTGAGACAGTCAACCAATTTTTTACACTTCCGTTTTTTTGGCAGGTTTTGGCGGAATTTGCGCGGCTGTTAAGGTGACAATTTGGCCATCTTTGAAAATGCTGATAGACTCTCCTAAGAGGCGGTGTCTCTCAATTGCTTCTGCGATTGCGACTCTAACACCTGTATCGATTTTCTGATGCAGTTCCGTTAAGGTTGGTTCAGTCATTTTAGTTTCTGGTAATGATTCGGAAGGTGTCTGGGTTATAAATAATAGGAGGTTGATTAAATCCTAACGCAGCAACTAAGTGCGGTTCATCCCCAGAATTATCATAGATAACCCAAGTATCGCACAAAGGTAAATACAACTGCACGAGGTTAATGCGTCCCCGCTCATAACGACGACGAACCACATCTTCAGGAATATTATGACCGCCACTGGCTACCCTTCTGTGAACTCTCTCTAAAGCTAATTCTGGACTTTGTAGCCAAAAATAAATAAGATTGAGCCTATAGCCAGAACTTTGACAGTCTCTCAAAAAACGGGCAAAATGTCGGGATGCCAGGGTGCTTTCAAAAGCAAAATCTATTCCTTGGCACTTCAGTGTTATCAGTCTTTCTAACATCAACCGTCCTGCTTGGATAGCAACCGACTCAGGATTAAAAGGTGAGAGTCCGGCGGCAATTTCATCGGCGTTAACGTACTCGATAACGCCTAAAAAGTTGGGTAAAAGTTTTTTAGCGACGGTGGTTTTCCCTGAACCATTGGGGCCACCAATTAGATAAACGTCAGACATGAGGGAAAAGCTCGTCCTCCAGATTATTTTGAGATAACCTCGAACTAAGTACCAGTGGTACCAGTTTACCAGAAGTGGCTACTCTCCTAGATGATGGTAATCTGAGAACATTTGGCGATGACGGTTGCCAAGAGGTTTTCACTAATCTCGATCGAATTCGTTACCCTGAAAAATCCTGTATTTTTTAACAATTCAGACTAAATCTTTCAAGGAGGAGTTTACAAATTTCCTTGGCATAAGTTGATATTTGAGAGACGAAAATATAGAAGCAGCTGATTATTTACTAACCTACTTTTTTTAATTTTTAACGGGTTAGGGCTGGGATATACTGAGATTGTTGCTTATAGATCACTACTATGGGACGTTTAGCGCTGATCAGCGTCACTGACAAAACCGGAATAGTTGACTTTGCCCGTCAGCTAACAGAAGAATTTGATTTTGAAATTATTAGCAGTGGAGGGACCGCCAAAACGCTCCAATCGGCGGGAATTCCCGTGATTAAAGTGGGAGAATATACAGGATCTCCTGAAATCTTGGGCGGAAGGGTGAAAACTCTCCATCCTCGCATCCATGGCGGTATTTTGGCTAGACGGGATTGGCAGTCAGATTTAGCGGAAATGGAGGCTAATCAAATTCGTCCTTTTGATTTGGTGGTGGTTAATCTCTATCCCTTTGAACAGACGATCGCTAATCCTGATGTTACCACCGCTCAGGCGATCGAACAAATCGATATTGGCGGTCCGGCGATGTTACGCGCCTCGGCTAAAAATTTCGCCCATTTGACTGTCATCAGTAACCCGAAGTATTACGAGCAGTATTTAAGCCAATTACGGCAAAATAACGGCGAAATCTCCCTGGAATTCCGTCAAAAAATGGCGGGGGAAACCTTCGCTTTAACCAATGCCTACGATGGTGCGATCGCTGCCTATTTCGCCAGCTTAAACGGGGAAACGACTCGCTTTAATTTGGCGGGAAATGCCCTGCAAACCCTGCGTTACGGCGAAAATCCCCACCAAAGTGCCACTTGGTACGGCAGCGGTACAATGGCTCAAGGTTGGGGAAAAGCGACCTTATTACAGGGAAAAGAACTAAGTTATAACAATTTAGTCGATTTAGAAGCAGCCCGCCGTTTAATCGCCGAATTCGGCAGGGAAGAACCGGCTGCCGCTATTTTGAAACACACTAATCCCTGTGGAGTGGCGATCGGTGGTAGTTTAGTGGAAGCTTATACTAAAGCTTTTCATGCCGATGCTATCTCGGCTTTTGGGGGTATTGTTGCCCTAAATCAAGCCATAGATGAAGCAACCGCTAAAGAATTAACGAAAACCTTCCTAGAATGCGTGGTTGCCCCCGATTGTAGCCCCGAAGCCCGGGATATCCTCGCTAAAAAGTCAAAAGTGCGGATTTTATTACTGCCGGATTTAAGCAGGGGAGAAAAACAAACAGTAAAAGTTATCGCCGGCGGTTTTCTAGTACAAGCGGCCGATGATCTGGTAGAAACCCCGGATGATTGGCGCGTGGTGACAGAAAAACAACCTACCCCTGCACAATTAGCGGAATTACTGTTTGCTTGGAAAGTATCTAAGCACGTTAAATCTAACGCTATTGTGGTGACAAAAAATCAAACTACTTTAGGCGTTGGTGCGGGGCAAATGAATCGCGTTGGTTCGGTGAAAATTGCCCTTGAACAAGCAGGGGAAGCGGCTAAAGGTGGCTATTTGGCTAGTGATGGTTTTTTCCCCTTTGATGATTCTGTTCGCACGGCGGCCCAGTTTGGTATCGAGGCAATTGTTCAACCCGGAGGTTCTTTAAAAGATCAGGATTCAATTAATGCCGCTAATGAGTTAGGTTTAATTATGGTCTTAACAGGCATTCGTCATTTCTTGCATTAATACAAAGTTAGGGTGTGTTATTGCTTAAATTAACGCACCCCAAATTTGTATTAATTATCAGTTAATTTCCCCTATTCAATAGTCTTAAATTTGCCAAAAGTGCGAGGATGTCAAGCTTTTGGGGAACAAATAAAATAGTGCCATGTCTGGCTATTTATTCAGGTCATTTCCTCAAATGCTTTGGACAAAAATTGACCAGACTTAGCGATCAATGTTTCCTCTCCAACTATTAAGAGTGTCAAAATAATAGTGAAGTTTTGTGACAAAGTGCAGTCAGATAAAGAATCTTTGCTAGAACTCTAGAAGGCTTCTATGATAAGTCTCCTTAAAGTAGATTGTTTGCAGTAAACTAATCTGGCTAACAGGCTTTTGGGCGTGATGTAGGGAAAGTTTCTTGCGATTGCGCCTAAATGGGGTGATGTACAGAAAGTTGATCCATATCGTTACTCTGGAGAGTGTTATATAGAAAGTTGACCTGTAATATGTAGTTATGCGGCAAGTCCTCGGTTAGGACAGTGGCTTGAAGTTGCTTGCGGGGCATTCATTCACGATAAACATTGCTTGGCATGGATAGCTGTAACGACAATTTATAACTACAATTGGTTATTGTAGCTGTCGTTCGGTTATGGAATATGAATGGGATGAAGCAAAACGTCTTGCTAATCTTCGTAAGCACGGAATAGATTTTACCGATGTTCCAGCCGTGTTTGATGGGGATATTGTAACGGTTGAGGACGATCGTTACGGTTATGGAGAGCAGCGTTTTGTCACATTCGGTTTGTTGCAAGGGCGAGTGATTGCCGTTGTCCATACAGAACGGGAGGATTGCACCCGTATTATTTCTGCAAGAAAAGCGACGAAATATGAACAACGAACCTACTTCGAGCAACTCTCAAACTGATTGGCAACGATTGGATGCGATGAGCGATGCAGATATTGATTTATCAGATTGTCCAGAGATTACGCCAGAAATGTTTGCTAAGGCGGTAGTGCGGCGGGGTTTACCTGCTACAAAAGCCAAGGCTCAAGTTACACTCCCCATTGATAGCGATGTATTAGAGTGGTTTAAGTCTCAAGGGCATGGCTATCAAACACAGATCAATCAATTGCTACGAGCGTATATGGAGGCACATCAATAACAGGCAGATTCATGTTTTTGTATTTGAAAACAAGGATTGCAGCGGCATAACAAGGGATTTACTATACCTTATTAGACTGAAAACCGCTATAACAAATCACCGCACCCGAAATAATAGTGAAATTTTGTGACAAAGTGCCGTCATATCTAAGAATCTTTGCTAGAACCCTAGAAGGCTTCTGTGATAAGTCTCTTTAAAGTAGATTGTTTGCAGTAAACTAATCTGGCTAACACGCTTTTGGGCGTAATATAGGGAAAGTTTCTTGCGATTGCTCCATTTGAGAGTAATAGGCGGAAAGATTTTTTTTTAACAAATGTGTATTCGGCGTGATATATGGAAACTTTCCGTCTAACATATAGTGATGTTTTCAAGAGAAGAGAAGAAATGTTATCAACACTTCTAAGTAAACCTGTACAAAAAGCTCAAGAACTACCAGAAGCAATTCAATTGGAAGGCTGCCTCGACGCAATAATTGCCGGTAAGCCGGTTCATTTTCTGGATGGTGGCCTCCGATGATTGCTGCTCTCGATGTCCATTACACCGACACTGCGGCACACGCTGCCGCAATTGTGTTCAAAGAATGGCAATCTGAGGAACCAATTGCCAGCCGCACGGCGACCGAAGAACCTGTGGCGGCATACGAACCAGGAAAGTTCTACAGGCGGGAATTGTCGCCGCTGCTGAGGGTGATCACGCAGATCGGGTTCGACGTACACACCTATGTGATTGATGGCTATTGCCATCTCTCTCGTGACCTTACGCCAGGTTTGGGTGCGTATCTGCACCGTTCGCTGACGCAACCCGCCGTCATCGTCGGCGTTGCCAAGAACCGTTATCGTGATTCGGAACACGCGGTCGAAGTGTTCCGCGCAAACAGCAAGCGGCCTCTCTTTGTCACAGCAATCGGCATCGAATACAACGTAGCTGCCCAACACATTCAATCAATGGCTGGGCAATTCCGAATACCCAAGATGCTCAAGGCCGCTGATGGTCTTGCACGGAGACTGAAATAGTGCGATGCCGAAGGCACTGCATAGTGCGATGCCGAAGGCACTGGGTAGCAGTACGCCGAGCTTGTAGGGTGCGTCCCCTAATCTGGCTCCTACTGCTCCACCGATCGATTTTTGGGAACGCACCATGCCCATAGATTGAAGTTGTGAGTTTAAGTGCGATGCCGAAGGCACTACGCCATTGCCGTATGTAGCTTAAAGCTTGAGAGCCAACTAACAAAAATATGCCCAGAGGTGGGTTAGTCATCTATCGGATTAAAATGTAAAGAGAATAATCACCTATACTTCAATCTAATATCCATCCTATGCAAATTACCCTCAACCTTGATGAATCGCTTCTCAAGGAAGCCTTTCAACTGACTAACCTCACCACCCAAGAGGAACTAATGAATCTTGCTCTACAAGAATTCGTAAGATCCCGCCGTAAGAAAAACCTTCTCGACCTTGCCGGACAAATTCAATTTGCTCCAGATTTTGATTATAAAGCCCTACGTGAAACTCGTCATGTTGCTGATTGACACATCTGTGTGGATCAGCGTCTTCCGCGATCGCAGTGGTCAAGTTCGCCAGCAACTGGAAACGTTAATTGCAAATCGTGAGATTTTACTCACCCGCTTTACCGAAATTTTGGGTTAAAGCCCCGTCCTTTTAGGACGGCTTTTTAAACTATATCTTGTTAACTTAACTTTTATTGTGCTATACTGATTTTGTCTAAGTCCCCCCTGCGTAAAATGTTTGTCTTAGAGTTTAAAGTTA
>NZ_JADBUE010000221.1:0-14020 GCF_020245805.1 Microcystis sp. M179S2
CCCCGCTTGGGATTTACTTCGAGAAGCCCAAAATCGCTGAAACCCAGATAGATCAAGGAAAATCATAAATCGAGGTTAACCCTTTGTCCCGTAATGGTTTGAGCCTTTTTTGCTGACCGAAAACGCCTAAGTCCCACTAGGCAGTGCCTTCGGCATCGCACTATTGGGCATTCAGGTTTCTGAGAATTTTTTGTGCTAAAAATTCTTTGATTTCTGTATGTCGTGGTACAGCTTCAATGACCCCAGTTTGAGGGTTAATCCAAAGAGAATGAGATGCACCCTCTCGCTTAAGATAACAACCAGCTTTCCGCAACTTTTTTTCTAATTCTTGACGTTTCATGGAATGGAAATTGTCTCCTCGATCGCTTCTTTTGATAGTCCTCGACGAATATCAGCTAAACGATCTTCAAAAATTAGTTGAATAGCACTTTTTAAGCTTTCTTTGGCTTCTTCAATGGTTTCTCCTTGACCATTTGCACCTAGGACTTCAGGACAAATCGCCCAGTATCCCCCTTCTGTTGCTGCTTCAATGATGGCGGTTAATTCTCCTTTCATGACAATCTCCTTTGATAATTTATGAATTATTCGATAATTTATGAATTAGCGTGCTGCTACGCAGTGCCTTCAACATCGCACTCTCAACCAAAATATCACAAGATCACGACACAAGATTAGAGCATCATGGGGATGATGTTGGGTTGAGTACCGATCACCCAACCTACAAGATCAGGCGATCGCACTGATATTGATTGAGAAGAAATAACAATAAATTGTTCAGGAGATAAAATTACATTTTCATAAGTAAAACCACCAATGACTTTAGGATTATAAATCATTAAATCAATAGCGTATGCTTCAGGATTAGGATAGCATTCAACCATTGCACCAATTGTTCCTTTAGGAATAATTAAATCTGAAAAATCGGCGGTTATATCTATTAAAGTTTGAATCGAATCATTAATTTTTGCTTTCATTATGTTTTGCTCCTTTAGCTGTAAACTTCTAACCAGTTTGTAATTAATCTAGGAATAATTTTGCCTTGATCTATTTGCCAGATTGTGATTCAATTTCCTTGCCCTCCATTAAAACCTTTGATCCTAATTGTAACTTTTAATCTCATACCATAGGGATTATTTTTGCTTTTATAGGCTGGTGCATAAGGTAAAATTTGACGAATTTGTTGAATTATATCTTGAGTTGCAATTTGACGGCCTTCTTGAGTTTCAACAGAATAACCTATCATGGCAAATCCCATCCATTTTCCTTGATTTTAAGGGTTGTTAGGTTGCAATGAGTAATCGGTAAACTTTCGCAAGTCTATTTCGGCTTGATCTGCATTTGGTAAGGGATCTCCTTCTTTCCAGCTAATACTCATATTACAATCTTACAAATGCTCTGAATCAAGCTCTGGGATTAGAGTATCATAATTTCAGAGCATAGGGTTAAGATTCCTGATTATATGAGCAAAGATAATAAAAATCATTCGCAGTTTGAGCTAAACGAAGTGCCACCCAACCCATAACATGAAGAATAATCGGGGGATGATGTTGGGTTTCCGTTGTCAACCCAACCTACAAGATCAGGCTTATTTTTCAGGGATAGCGGATAAGATAGCTCGCAGTGCTTTGTTTACATCTTCAGAATTTTTGAAAACTTTAGCGACATCTGGTTCTAAGGTGACAGTTATTTTTATTTCATTTACCTGAGAAGCAAAACGATTAGGATGAGCCTTAGTATAATCAAAGTTATATTCAGGAAGTAGGTCATCTTGTAAATTTTGTTTGGTTTCAGAATCCTGTGTATTTTTCATAGTCTTGGCGTTCTTTTTGGGTTGTTAAACGTGCGCTGATAATACGAATCATTTGATTTATTTCAGTAAAACAAACTACTAAAAGACGATTCTTGTCATCGTGTCCGATAATAATTTCTCGTTTTTCACCGACCGAATGCCACTCATCATCAAAAATGTAGGCTAAAGGATCTCGAAAAACAGCCTTGGCTTCTTCAAAATTGATGCCATGCTTTTTGAGATTAAGTTTTGCCTTGGGGTTATCCCACTCAAATTGTAAGTTCATAAACTCAATTCTAGTTCAATCTCCCCCTAAACAGCGCACTCTCAAATTTTGTCGTTGTCATACTCCCAAGGTATCATAGCTAGTGGACTGTTTCAGCTAATTTGGTGTATTAGAAAAATGCTATAAATTCTATAATCTAAGACTTTAAGCCAAAATCTATTGCCCTATTTTAGTTGAAACAATCCAGTAGGGTGCGTTAGCGAAAGCGTAACGCACCAATTTGATGATGAAGTTGGTGCGTGGGGCGGATTATTAATTTTGGTTTTTTATCAGAGATTATCGCCGCCTAACGCACCCTACAAGATCGGCGATCGCACTGCTATTACCATTTTCGAGATACAGCAGGCGATTTAACAAGTCATATTCACGGGTTTCTATTGTTCCATTGGGTAGTCCAGTAGGGTGCGTTAGCCAAAGCGTAACACACCAATTTAATGATGAAGTTGGTGCGTTACGGCGGATTGTTAATTGAGGTTTTTTATCAGAGATTATCGCCGCAAACAAAAACATAAATCGTAGGGTGCGTTAGCCAAAGCGTAACGCACCAATTTAATGATGAAGTTGGTGCGTTACGGCGGATTGTTAATTTGAGTTTTTTATCAGAAATTATCGCCGCCTAACGCACCCTACAAGAGCGGCTACTACAAGATTACTCTAGTAAGCTTAATTTATCTAGAATATGATTGTATAAAATTGCATGTGGACTATCCTTGACTGCATAACACAGAAGACTTCCTAGTCCTATTGCAATTGCTAAATTGCCCATTCCTAATGCTCCAAGTGCAGCCAGGACAAATGAATAATAATCATACAAAGCTGAATAATGATTGAAGTTTTTGATTGGTATATCTGGCAAATCAATCAAATTTAAGCAGTCTGCTAACAACGCAGCACCACCAAGCAGTATAACATACTCTATTATAGCCACTTCCCCACTAGGATCGATCGCATTTACCGGATTAACCCCAGCGTATAAATAATCATGCAAGGTTATCGGTTGATTATTGAAACCCTCAAAGGGATCAACGGAAGCAAAACGCCCAGTATTAGGATCATAATACCTTGCTCGTAAATAATAACCATCTACCGCATCATCAAACTGCTCACCCGCAAACAGATAATTATTCTCCGCATCCCCGACTTTACGGGTTAAATTACCATAAGCATCATAATCATATTCTACAATGACAGAACCATTATTACCCGTCATTAAACGAGTGCTACCTAAACCATCTACTTGATAGTAAATCCGATTTACACCGTCCTCTTGAGAGATTAAATCCCAACCGTGAGTATAGGTAGTATTAACTGTACCATTAGTTTGATATTCCTCAATCACTTGGGCGTATTGCTGTTGATTATTGTCAATTAAGAAGCGAGTCACCTCACCATCCACATCAATCGCCACTCGGATACCATTATGATCATATTCAAACTCGATACGTCCGGTTTCGCCGTTTTCCGTGACTTCTACTGCGGTTAATTCACCCTTAGCATTCCACTCATAATTAGTGGTAGTTGCGCCATTTTCTACCTTAGCAAGGAGATTACCCTCATCATCGTATTGATATTGGGTAACATTTCCGCCAAGAATTTCTTTTAACAATCTGTCGTTTTTATCATAGTTATAGGTGGTTTTACCTGCCACTGAATCGACTTTTTCTAAACGATTTCCTACTGCATCAAAACTATAAGTAATCGTTTTGTTACCTGCTACAGTGTCAGTAATTTTCTCTTGGGTTAAGCGATAGAGATTGTCATAGGTGTACTCCACAGTGCGACCATCATTTTCTACCACTTTCACCCGATTACCCATTGCATCTAGGGTATAGGTATAACTAGAAATAATACCCGTATAGTTGCGGTTTTCGAGGTAGGTTAAGCGATTTAACAAGTCATATTGTTGATTTTCAATCACCCCATTGGGGAAGACTGTTTTAATCAAATTACCCACCGCATCATAATCGTAGTCTGTTACTCCATTATCGGCATCTTTAACAGTATCAAGGCGATTCAACCCATCATAAGTATAAGTAGTTGTGCCTGAAGGTACGGTTAAGGTAAGAATATTACTAGCCTTGTCGTAAGTATAGCTAATAGTACGGTTATCGGGTTCGGTACGACTAATTAACCTGTCACGCTCATCATAAACATAATTTGTCATCCCTCGGTTATCGATAACGGTAGCTAATTCCCCCGTCAAGGTATAGGTAAAGGTTTCCGTAGCTGTACCATCAGAGAAGGATTTTTCGGTTAACCAGTTACGCTCATTATATTTATAGGTGGTGACTGCTCCATTAAAGTCGGTTACTTTAATTAAATTACCGATTTTATCGTGAATTGTCTCGTTACGTTGTCCACCAGGTAAGATGGTAGCTTTTAGACGGCGTAAACTGTCATATTCAAACTTAGTGATATTACCATTTGCGTCTTTTTGCTCGATTAAATTACCCACTAAGTCATATTTATACTCAGTGCGTTGATTTAAAGCATCAATTACCGCCGTTAGTCTTCCTAAAGCGTCATATTCATAATTAGTGGTATTTCCTGCTAAATCGGTTTCTGCTATCACTCGTCCTAAAGGATCATAAGTGGTAGTCATTACAGCATTATTAGCATAAGTTGTGGTAAGAAGACGATCAAGCTCGTCATAATCATACTCAGTGATGCGCCCTAACGCATCTGTTTTGGCAATTTGTCGCCCGTCTGCATCATAATTATAGCTAGTAATTTGATTGAGGGCATTAGTAACAGTTAAAAGGCGATCAGCTTGATCATAATTAAATTCGGTACGATTACCTAATTCGTCAATTTCGGCAATTTTTCGCCCAGCTTTATCGTATTCTTTCTTAGTGCGGGGATTATCGGTTAAATTGTCAGAGGTACTATCAGGATAAATTACTTCAATTTCTCGCCCTAAAGCATCATAAATATAGATAGTTTTACGTCCTAATTCATCAATAAAACCCGTTAAACGATCTAAAGCGTCGTATTCATTTTGGGTGCGAGGGTTATCGCTTAAATTATCAGGAGTGCTATCAGGTAAGATGGTTTCAATCAATAAACCACGATCATTATAACGGTATTCTGTGCGTCTTCCTAATGCGTCTATTTCTGCTACTTTTTCCCCAGCGGCGTTATATTCGGTTTTAGTAATACCCCTTGCACAACCACAACTACTCCCTTCAGGATCAGCTTTTTCAATCAAGCGTCCTTGAGCATCATAGATATAATTAGTAATAGCACCCAAAGCATCAGTAACACTCGCTACTCGTCCATTACTATCATAGGTAAAGGTGGTTTTTGCTCCCGTAGGATCGGTTAATTCAGTTAAGTTACCACGATTATCATACTTAAAGTTACTAATTTTACCATTAGCATCGGTGACAGTGGTTAAAAGTCCCAAGGAGTCATATTTATATTCAGTAACATTGCTTTCTGTGTCTTCCCGTTTAGTGAGATTACCGTTATTATCATAGGTGTAAGTGGTGACAAAACCTAAAGCAGTAGTCTCTGTCAAGATGTCGTTACTTTGGTTATAAGTAAAGGTTTTCTTGTTACCTTCCCCATCGGTTTCTGTCAGCTTATTACCTCGACTATCATAGGTATAACTGGTGATATTACCTTCGGGATCGGTTTCACTTAACAGGTTATTATCTTCATCGTAAGTGCGTAAAGTAATACCCCCTAATTGATCAACTTCTTGAATAACATTACCTTGAGCATCAAAAACCCGGGTAATAGTCTTACCAAAAGGATCTTTAACAGTTTGGCTATTAGTAGCATTATCAAAGGTGATATTTAATTCATTACCGTTAGCGTCAATAATTTTGCTGATTTGTCCATTTTCGTCATACTCTGTACGAGTCGCACTGCGTCCCAAGGGATCAATAATTTCTGTTAAGAAGTGTTGACGATTGGGGTCATCATAAACTAGCTGGGTGGTGTTATTAGTGCGGTCAATCACCTCAATTAAATCACCGTTGCTATCATAAACATATTTAATAGATTTACCATCAGGATCGATAATTTCAGTAATGCGACCTTGAGCATCTCGAATAAAGTCAATTTCAGCACCCGTTGAGCTAATAATACCCTCATCGGAGAAGGTTAATTTATTGCCATTTCTGTCGGTGACATCAATTAAACCAAAATTCTGATCATAGTTATAAACCGTTCCATCTTTGGTGGTTAATTTATATTGCGAGGGATTATAACCAAGAAAACTGAATAAAAATGCTCCTACAGTACCGTCACTACGAATAGTTAAAGGAGAGTTTTCTGTTTCTAGCTTATCAAATACCCCTGCATCGGGAGTAAAGCTAGGAGCATAAATTGCACCGAAGAAACTAGCAGAAACTGGTACGGGATTAAAAGTAAATCCAACGCGGCGGCCATCGGGAGTATTTAAAGTTACTCGTGTCCCGACGGAGAAAGTATTAGAAGTCCCAAATAAATCGGAATTAGCCTCACTTAAATCTCGTCCATCGGGGGAGGATTCGACAATTTTGGCATCTTGTAAACCTAAATCCCAACCATAGCCAAAATCTCCTTGGCTTGCACTTTCTAAGCTATTATAACGACGGACAATTTCAATGGGAATACCAGTTAAAGGAATAGATAGGTCAGTATATTCTAGGGAAAAGTCACCCGGTTTATTTTGTCCCGTCACATTTAAAATAACGCCTTGAACATTACCATTACCACTAAAATCAAAAGCGGTAATTTTTATTAGATAACTTCCATTTGCCAACAAACGAGGATCTAGATTAGCTACCTGCTGATTAGTAACATTTTGAGTGCCTTTTGTCAATAAAGTGTAATCGGGATCATTTTCCCCGATATTGCTTAAATCAACTGCTTCAATCGGGGCAATTTCCACTCGATAAAATTCGAGGTTATCATCTGTGATGGTAGCAATAATATCTGTAGGTGACTTGATAATGCCTTGGGTGGCTTCTAAGTTAGTCTTGTTAATTTCAATAACAGGTGCTTCGGTATCACTGGGATCAAGTACCCGCACTTCAATTGTTTCTGTATCCTGATTACCGGCTGCATCGGTAGCAGTAGCAATAATTTGATAAACTCCTGCTTTTTGACCGACAAAAGTAGCAGTATTAATTTGTCCATTGGGACTATTAGGATTAAGAGTTAGCGGAGTTGTATTAGCCGTTAAAGTGAGGGTTTTAACTTCGATATTATCCGTTGCTCGAACTTGGAAATTAATACTTTGACCAATATTAATCAAATTAGTATTAAAGCCTAATTCCACTACCGGATTAGTAATATCATCATTGCTAAGGGTTAAGTTATAGGTTTGAGTGGTGATTCCCCCGCGTCCATCGCTGACTTGAATCGTCACAGGATAAATACCTTGATTTTGGGATGCAGATTGCCAACGAATACGGCCAAATTGATCAATAGTTAAACCTTGAGGTGCTTGTAAGAGATTATAGGTTAAAGTGTCGTTATCTGCATCTTTGGCAATAACATCATATTTGTAAGTAACGCCTAATTGAGCTAATTCTAACGGCTGAGAATTAATAATCGGTGCCTGATTAGGAGTAACTCGGATATAGTAATTTTGATAGGCAATCCCACCATCTGCATCCGTCGCTGTGACTGTAACTTGAAAATCACCGTTAGTGGTGTTTTGAGTTTGCCAAGTAATTAAACCTGTATTTGTATCAATAGTCATCCCATTGGGTTTAACCGTTAAATTGTAGCTAATAGCGGTATTTTCGGGATCATTAGCCTCGACATCATATTGATATAATCCCCCAGCACCAATGATGATTTTAGGTGTGCTGGTAATACTAGGTAAGTTGTTGTCTAATGTAGCTAAAACTTGTAATTGATAGGATTGGGTGTTAGTCCCACCAAAACCATCGCTAACTTTGATTTCAACGGTTTGTTTTCCTAAGTTAGTAGGGGTATATGCTATTAGTCCAGTATTGGCATTAATGGTCATCCCTTCCGGGGGATTAATTAGGCTATAGGTTAGGGTATCATTATCAAAATCAGTGGCTCTTACTTCATAGCTGTAGGTATTATTAATCAGGGTAACGGTGTTAGGAGAGGAGATAATTTGCGGTGGGGTGTTAATACCTTTAGTATTGAGGAAAAATTCTTGAGTAGCAATGCCTCCTTTACCATCAGACACTCGCAAAACTACTCGATTATTACCGATTTGATTTTGTTTCGGTTGCCAAATTAAGCTACCAGTTTCTGCATCAACTGCCATGCCTTCAGGTTGATTGAGTAAGCTATAGGTTAACCTGTCATTATTGGCATCGGTAGCAGTGGCTCGATAGGTTAATAATTGTCCTATTTGGGCAGTTTGAGGCGCTGTGCTAGTGAATACGGGAGCCTGATTGGGGATAGGTTGATCAATTTTTTGGTTGCCAAAGTTGATGTTACTAACAGTTTCTCCTGCTTTGAGAGCGACAATGTGATAGCTAATACCGCCAGGAATTTCAGCAGTAATATTAACATCAAAAGATCCGTAGTTATTATACCAATCATATCCATCCATCGTGCCTAAAAACAGCCTTGTTGCTCCTTCAGGAACAATAATTTCCTGAGTTACACCATCATTATTTTTCCCATCACCAATAAAGAAAACTTGTTTTACTTTAGGTGATAATTTTGTATAATTAATACCATTAGTAATATTGCCAGTTTCTTCAAAGTTTAGTTCATCAGGCGCAGATGTTAAATTTGGTTGTTCATCTGTCAAGAATACACCAACTAGACTATTAATAGGAGCAGTTAGGTTAGAAATTCCATTTTCATCTAATTCTCCATGAGAGAAGAAGATACCACCATCAGGAGTTAAACCTGATGGAAATGGATCATTATTAACACTACCTGTTACATCAAAAGTAAGAGTTGAAGCAGCAACAATCGGCAATTGTGAAACCAGTATAGGAGATTGATTAGGTGCAACATCTCCCCCACTAGCTGCCGCACCATCAGGCATTCCTGACAGCCAAGGGTCGTTAATTCCTAAAACTTGAAGATCTATTGTTACTATTTGTTTTTTATCATTTGGATAAGTTTGTTTATAATCTGTGGGTATAATTTCCCTGACAATATAAGTACCTGCTTCTAAACCAGTGAATTGATATTTTCCATTTTCATCGGTGATTTGACTAGGCTCATTATTATCAAAAGTGCCATTATTATTTGAGTCAAGATAGACGGTAATTCCTTCTAAAGCAGGTTCATTGTTAATAAATGTCCAGGAAAGAATATCATGGTTTCCTAATCCTGCCCCTGTAGCAGAAGTAAAACCGACAAAAAACTCATTTTGTCCGAGAATTTCAGCAATATTAATTGTTGCGGAAACAGTGGCTTGTGTAGGGCGATTAGAGTCTTGAGAGACTCTAGCTTCTAGTAATTGTGACGAGCCATTATAGTCAATCCAAACATTCCAAATTTCTCCATTATTGAAGCGAGTAGGAATATTAGCTTGGACAAGAGAAGTTGTACTTCCATTAACATTAATACCAATATGATTGCCATTATTTTGATCTTGGCTACCATTATTAAATGTATCTAATTCAACAACAACAGTATTGTTTAAGCCTTCATAACCAATTCCTCCCCCTGCACTACCAATGGTATCTGTTGGACTGATAATAAAAGCTATACCATCCGCACCTTCACCATCTTCATCCCCAAGCCCGCTAGATTCAGAAATAGAAAATTTGAAGTTAGTAGAAAATAATAGATTTTGGTTACTATCTCGAACAAGGTTAAAGGGATTTTTTAATAAAGCATTCCCAGATGAGTAGAAACTATTTAATGATAGCCTTAAAGCATTATCTACGATTGCAGTATCTCCAGACAATATTAAAGAAGATACATCTACAGAAAAATCCTCAAAATTAGCTGAATCCCATATTCCATTACCGTTGGTATCTTCCCATTTAACCCCTTCAATTGTTCCTAATAAAGCATTATTTAACGCAATAACAAACTCTTGAGTATCCACACCCCCACGATTATCCGTAACCTTAACAGAAATATCATAGTTACCAACAGTTTTACCTGCTGTATTCCAGAGAATTTCTCCTGTTAAATTATCAATGCTCATTCCTTGAGGAGCATCAACTAAAGAATAGGTTAAATTATCCTCATCAGGATCGCTCGCATTAACATCATAAACATAATTTTGACTGGTACTAGCTTTAAGAATAGGCTCAGAGATGATGACAGGTGCATAATTATCCGTTTCTTCTTCTAACACCAATAAAGTATAAACCTGAGTCGCAATACCCCCCTTACCGTCATCAACTTGTAAGGTTATCTCG
This sequence comes from Microcystis sp. M179S2, assembly GCF_020245805.1. Taxonomy (NCBI): domain Bacteria; kingdom Bacillati; phylum Cyanobacteriota; class Cyanophyceae; order Chroococcales; family Microcystaceae; genus Microcystis; species Microcystis sp. M179S2. The sequence continues at coordinate 10,394 of NZ_JADBUE010000221.1, forward strand.
ATTTCTCCTGAGACGGTGGGAGTGAATGTAACAACACCTGTATTTTGATTGATTACCAAGCCATTAGGGGCATTGATGACAGAATAGGTTAAATTATCATTGTCAGCATCAGTCGCATCAGCATCATAACGATATTCACTGTTGAGATTACCAGAAACGACGGGATTGGAAACGAATACTGGAGGACGATTTGGTTGAGAATCAATAACGTTGGTTACTACCCCTAAATTATAAGTTTGGGTATCCCTTCCCCCTTTACCATCTTCCACTGAAATAGAGATGTTATAATTGCCGATTGTTGGGGATTGCCAACTTAAAACACCAGTATTATTGTCAATGGTTAAACCATCAGGGGCAAGGGAGAGGGAGTAGAATAAGGTATCATTATCCGCATCAACGGCATTTGCATCATAACTATAATCATTACCGACAATAATCTTTAACTCAGGATTAGTCGTAAATTCAGGAGCATTATTCGCGGAAACAGCAGAAACAATTAAGTTATTGGGATTAATGACAAAACTAATGGTTTGACTATCATTCCCTCCTTTACCATCACTCACAGTATAAACAAAATTGCCACCATTACCATTAACATCTGCTAGAGGTGTGTATAGCAAAGAAGTCAGAGAATTAATCGAAATCTCATCACCTACATTAATAACTGTGCCATCAGCTAAAGTGATTTTTCCTTTGCTGTTATCTGGTAATTGAGTGACAGAAACCGTTAAAGTATCCCCATCAATATCTGTAGGTGTATTAATATTTAAGGGGATAGGTTGACTGTCTTCTGGTAAAGTAATAGTTTTATCTGCATCGGTGACAGGAGGGTTATTACCAGAAGTATTCTCAGGGGTAATAATAAAACTAATGGTTTGACTATCACTACCTCCTTTACCATCACTCACAGTATAAACAAAATTGCCACCATTACCATTAACATCTGCTAGGGGTGTGTAAAGCAAAGAAGTTAGAGAATTAATCGAAATCTCATCACCCACATTAATAACTGTACCATCAGCTAAAGTGATTCTTCCTTTGCTGTTATCTGGTAATTGAGTGACAGAAACCCTTAAAGTATCCCCATCAATATCTGTAGGTGGATTAATATTTAAGGGGATAGGTTGACTATCTTCTGGTAAAGTAATAGTCTTATCTGCATCGGTGACAGGAGGGTTATTAACAGAGGTATTCTCTGGGGTGATAACAAAACTAATGGTTTGACTATCACTACCGCCTTTACCATCACTCACAGTATAAACAAAATTGCCACCATTACCATTAACATCTGCTAGAGGGGTGTAAAGCAAAGAAGTTAGAGAATTAATCGAAATCTCATCACCCACATTAATAACTGTACCATCAGCTAAAGTGATTCTTCCTTTGCTGTTATCAGGTAATTGAGTGACAGAAACCGTTAAAGTATCCCCATCAATATCTGTAGGTGGATTAATATTTAAGGGTATAGGTTGACTATCTTCTGGTAAAGTAATAGTTTTATCTGCATCGGTGACAGGAGGATTATTATCAGGTGGATTCGGCGAATTATCATTATCTATAATCGTACCAATTCCCTCACCTTGAATCAGGATAGCATTGGTCACTCCTGTTAAATTGACCGTGAAGGTTTCCGTAGGCTCGCTAATTGTATCGCCCTTTACAGCAACTGCGATCTTTTTCTCCACTTCTCCCGGTGCAAACGTCAAAATTCCCGTCGAAGATTCATAATCTGTCCCCGCTTGGGCGGTTCCATCTTTCGTTGTAAATTGAGCCGTTACTGTTGTGTTTGTAGGGGCTGATAAACGAACTGTAAAATTAGCAGATTGAGTTCCTGTATTCCCCTCCGTCACTGTGGTATTTTCAATACTCAAAGACGGTAACTGAATCGGTTCTCCAATTGGTTCCCCAAAACTGAACCGAAACACTAAATCATCAAAATCGCGATCGCCGCCACCCCAAAAATCTTCCCAGGCCCAGGTCTGACTATCCTGTTGAGCATGGACATGATTTAAACCATCCTCATTGGCCGCCGCATAGGAAAAGAAAACCGGCGGGGCATTTTCCCCCTTGGCGATCGCCTGATCTGTCGTCCCGTTAGCGACTAGATACCATCCCAGATATTTCCCAGAAGGGACGTTAAACGTTTTACTATCAAACCCTTTCCCAGAGGCAAAAATTACCTGGTGGCGATCGCCTGACAAGGCCGCATCTAAATAACCCTGATCCCCTGGTTTAATCCCATTAATCTCGCCATCCGGGGTATCAACCAGGTAATAACCCATCTCGTTTGGAAAAGTATTATCCTGACTGACAGCCTCCACTGTGAGGGGAACCTGCTGTCCTTTGTCTCCGGGTAAGACAATTCCTGCTTGAGCAATATTAAAAACAACATCGTTAAAATCTTGATCTCCTCCACCCGTCAAATCTTCCCAGTTAAACCGCCAGATCCCGCGGTCAAGATGACTACTTTGGGAATGATCAAAGTTATCAGGATTAGCTCCTTTCAGGGAGAAAAAAGCTAACCCCGATTGACCCTGATTTTGTCGATTATTTTCTAACCAATTAGCGCTAGTATTGTTTTGAATCAGATAAAACCCTAGACGACTACCCCCCGCAACGGTGAATTCCCGCCAATTTCCCGCTTGATTACCCGAATTGAAGAGAGTTTGTCGGCTGGGACTGCTTAAAGCTGCTTCGGCGAATCCTTCTTCACCGGGGGCGATCCCTTCTACCCCACCTAAAGCATCCACCAGAAAGAATCCCACTTCATTATTAAAAGCTGCCTCTCGCACTGTCCACTGGACAACCATATTCACCCTTTCTGAGGGATTACCCGGAACGAATAAAACCTCGCCTAAATCATCTAACTGACTGATTTGAGGGGTTCCTGTCCAAGAAGTATCTTGGTCTGAAAAGGAGAAATTAGCAGCCTCTTGATTAACTAATAATGGGGTTGATAGCAGAGAATCACTTTGATTAGCTAAGTTATCGCTCGCCGTCGCGCTCACGGGAGCAAGAAAATTGCTAGGAGAAGATGGGGTGAGAGGTGTGACTAGAGGAGTCACCTCTGGCGTTGTCGGAGCCAGCATAGATGGTGCTGTCGCCATCAAAGTCTGATCTACTCCCAAAAGACTTGAGCCATCTTCTAGAAGTATTGGGGGAAGTGTTGGAAAATCCACTTATGCCTTCTGCTTGGATGTCTAGCTTGATTCATTAAATTAATCTTTGTTGGCATCCTAAGGGCGTTTCTTTTTACTGTCAATTATATATAAATTATTTGCATATATATATATATATCATTAGTTTTGCTAATTATATTAAATCCATTTTCAATAATATGATTAGAGTTCTTGCATAATTAATTTTAGAGAGTTCATAGTAAATCCAGTTATTAAAGACTGATTATTTATTCCCCCTTTTGCATGAGTGCCTGTCCTGATATGTAGCTTATACTCAACGGATTTAGTTTTTTTCAGAGATTATCGCCACAAACAGAAACATAAATCGTAGTGGACTGTTTCAACTAAAATAGGGCAATAGATTTCGGCTTAAAGTCTTAGATTATAGAATTTATAGCATTTTTCTAATACACCAAATTAGCTGAAACAGTCCAGTAGGGTGCGTTAG
>NZ_JADBUE010000222.1:0-17039 GCF_020245805.1 Microcystis sp. M179S2
AAAGGTGAGTGGCCCCCAAAGCCGTTTCCATTAATTAAACTTGCTAAGAAGTTAAAAGACTAGCTTGGCAAAACTAGGCTGTATAAGGATTGTACAGCAATTTTTCGTGGGATATTGAAAAGCATAGACATTATTAATAATGATTCGCAATAGTTACCTCAGTCATAAGGCTCAAAGCCTTGCTGGGCAAGGCATCGACGCACCTCAACGAAAACTCTAGATTTTCAGGCATTGTGTCTAACCCACGAAAAATGTTGAGAAACCCCCCATTCCATCGGCATAAAACAATAGAATTTGTTCCACGCTAATGCCTATGCGATCGGGAGCATCTCACCTTTATAACCCCTAAATCTTTATGTCAAGCTATTTTGAAAGCCTTACTGGAAAACAGTTTTAGGACAAGTATAATTACTCACTTGCATAAATGAGATGCTCCCTATGCGATTCCAGCTTTAGCTTATCTAGTGTGCAAAGCTAGTTTTTGAATATCTTTTTGTCAACTTCAACCCTTAAAGTATATCTTATATTAATTTATGTCCACTTTATATATAGTAGAACAAGGTTCTTCTCTTAAAGTTCAGCACCAACAGTTTCAAATTTTTCAGCAGCAACAACAACTTTTTAAAGTTCCAGTGAACCAAGTTAAAAATATTATTCTTTTTGGTTACTGTCATTTATCCCATGGTGCGGTACAAGCAGCGCTATTCCATAATATTCCTATCACTTATTATTCACCTCAAGGATATTATTTGGGACATTTACAGTCGGAAATACAAGCCAAAATTACTTATTTAACGCAACAAGTTAAACAAGCAGAAAATAGTGATTTTGTTAACACACAAGCTAATGCCATTGTTCGTGCTAAAGTGCATAATTCGAGAATTTTATTGATGCGTCTTCAGCGTCGTCATCCTAATGAGATAGTGAAAACAGCCGTTATCAATCTCAAAAAAATTATCAATAGTTTAAATAGCGCTGAATCTTTAGAATCATTAAGGGGATATGAGGGAAAAGCTGCTAATATTTATTTTCAAGGTTTAAGTTCTTTATTTCAAGGAAATTTTTCCTTTACCAAAAGAACGATGCGTCCTCCAACAGATCCCATCAATAGTTTACTAAGTTTTGGCTACACTCTTTTATTTCAGCATCTTTTTTCGCTTGTACAACTAACTGGATTACATACTCATTTTGGGAATTTGCATACCTGTCGAGAAAATCATCCTGCTTTAGTTTTAGATTTAATGGAAGAATTTCGCGCTCAAATTGTTGATTCTTTAGTCGTTTACTTAGTTAACAAAAATATTTTTTCTCCAGACAACTTTACTAACCCAGATGAACAAGGTGCCGTCTATTTACAGCAAGATTCTCTGAAGAAGTTCCTTAAATATTGGGAAGAAAAACTATCTTTAGAACTTACCCATCCTCAAACTCAACGCCAAGTCAGTTTGCGTAGTTGTTTAGAACTTCAAGTCCAAGAATACATTTCTTGTTTGATGAAAAAGACAGAAAGATATCAACCCATGATTTGGCAAAAATGAAATCGGAAACCCCCTCTTCTTAGAGGGTAGTTTAATGAAATTGGAGTTGAGAGGTTAGCTTTATGACATTTATGCGTCGAGTATTAGTCTTTGCCGATGCCGATAATACCCATATATCTGCTCAAAGTTTTAATCGTAAGATTAATTGGCAAAAAATCCGTGATTATTTAGCCGATCCTCAGGAAGGAAGAGAACTAATTGAAATGGTAATTTATCTGGGTTTACCTCCAGATAAAGAAAGATTTGCTGAACAAAGAAAAACCAAAGAAAAATTTATCTACTGGGCAAAAAGTAACGGGTTTTTAGTTGTTACAAAAGAAGGCAAATCTAAAGGTAATGACTACGAAACCAATGTTGATGTAGTAATGGCGATGGATGCTATTGAATTAGCTTTAGAAATGAAGCCAGATATTGTCGTTTTAGTCACTGGCGATTCTGATTTTGCTTATTTAGCACAAAAACTTAGAAGACGAGGAATGCGAGTTGAAGTCGCTTCTGTCGAACAATCTCTCGGTAACGATTTGAAAAATTCTGCTAATAGTGTTATCGATTTGATAGAGTTATTTGATGATTTTGAAGCCCAAAATGGGACGCAAGATTATCATCGTATTGGCAATAACAATGTGTTTGATTAGTTACTTTCATGATGACACACTTTAAACAAACGAATGGAGTAACCGTGAAAATAATTAATGGCAAATTATTTGGTCAACCAAAAGGGGATTTTGATCCCTTCAAGCAACAACTCGAAAAACTTAATCAAGAAGTTGAGAAAGTGCAAAGTTCCTTTGAACAATTAGAACAAACAATAGAACAAACAGAAAACGTAAAGCGAGAAGCATTAATCCGTCAAGTTGAACTTTACGTTCAATACCTGAAAGAAAATTGTGAAAACTTAGAAAATCTCTGGACACAAAGACAAGAAAATCATGCTAAAACTTATCAAAGAGAATTAAAAAGAATGGAACTATTCCTGAAAGAACAAAAGCAACAATTAGACTTTTTAGAAAATAGGAAATTGTCTCAAATTGAAAATAAGTTAACTGCTCTCAAGAAACAAATACCGACAAAATTATTGTGGCTGACTTTTGGTAGTTCACTGATGATTGTAATTATTTATTTTTGCGATTGGTTCGATATTTATCCTTTCAATAAGCACCCACAAAAAACAAAGTCTTCTCTTGTTCATCATGAATTAGTTGAAGAAAACAATCAACTGAAATGTCAAGAAAATTGCTTTGAGTCAAAGACCCAAATAGATTTTTAATCAAGAGCGCACACCAAACATTTCTTGAGGGATTCATTTATTAACAAATCAGGAGTTTTTATGCGAGCAATAGTTAATGGCAAGCTAATTGATTTACCAGAAGGAACAACAGTTGAAGATTTACGTTCTCGACTTCCAGAAATTGGCAATGATGACGTAATGGAAGAAGGCTTTGGTGGCACTAAACCCTTGAAAGATACAGAAGCTCTCAAAGAAGGTTCAAAAGTTTGGACAGTTCCTAAAATTGTAAAAGGATAAAGAAAAAAATGACAATAACTATTAGTAGTAATGCAACTAAATTTACTCTCAATACACGCCTAAGTGCCGAACTAAAATTACTAGACAAAGTAGCCAAAACTATTGTGGTTGGGAGTAAAACAATTGGTGACGTGCAATACACAGCAATTTTAATTAAGAGAATGCCTTTGTCTTCGAGTAAATTCAAAGTTTCTAACTCTGATGTTTTGTTTTTATTACCACCAGATTATCCACGGCTTCCTCCTATTGGCTGCTACCTTAATTATCCTTGGGATACGGTCGGAGAAGGGGATCATCACTTTACTAGACAAAGTTACTACGGCGCACCATTCTTAAGTGAAGAAGGCTGGTATTGGTATTGTGTAGGACTCGGAGGCGGGTTTAACCGAGATAAATGGCTCAATTCTTGGCGACCTAGTAATAATCCCGAAAGAGGACACAATCTCGTTACCCTATTTATCACCGCACGCCACGCAATTAATAACGTCTGACGACAGAAGAAATTCTGATAAAACCCTAGCCTTAAAAGTGTGGGAAAAGGGTAGAAGATTGATTCAAGCAATCTTTCCATCTTCTCTATTAGCTTCATTCATCCAAATAATCAATCAAGCATGAATACTCAACCAAAACCCCAAGATATATTACTACACATCCCTCCCTTAATGTGGAAACAGTTTCGTCAAGCAATGCTGGATGCTCGTCAACACAGAGAAGAAGTAATTGGCTTCTTTTTCTGTCAACGCCATCAGTTATCTAAGAAAAAAGTCAGATATATTCCTCAAGCGTGGGTTGTACCTACTGCTGATTGCTACGAACATCAATCGGCTAGTGGATTGGTACTTAAACAGCAATTTCATCAGTATTTACTAGATACTTATCTGTGCGCTCTCTCGAAGTCCTCCTCTTCAAGTAAAACTCGGAAATTAGATGTAGTTCACATTCATACCCATTTTGGCGATGCTACTCCTTCCTTTTCTTGTGTCGATGATCGCTATGAAGCAGAATACGCTAAGTTTCTCGCTTCTTGTTACCAAGAAAAGCCTCGCTTGATTTCTGGAGTCTTCAATGAGTCCCTAGAAAAATCAAAATTTCGGATTTGGAATCGTCAAGGAACTAATCATACTTCAATTGAATTCTGTCGTTCTTGGTTAACACCAATCAATAGTAACTTTTCTGGCGAAGATACAGAATTAATCTTTGCTCGACAAAAAGTTTTTGGAGAAACTGTACAAAAACACCTGAATCAATTAAAAGTCGCTCTTATTGGTTGTGGCGGTATTGGAGCCGTGTTTGCTGAACAACTGGCCAGATTGGGGGTCAAAAATTGGGTATTTATTGATCATGACCGTTTAGAAACAGTAAATCTCAATCGAATGCCAGCTGCTACTCAAGAAATGGTAGACCAAGGATGGTACAAAGTTCACTATCTTAAATGGTTGATTAAAAGAACTTATGCTATTGGTTCTCATGTTAAAGCCTTATCTCTTTCCGTAGAAGATGAGAAAGCCAAAGCAGAAATAGCGACAGCGGATTTAATCATCGTCGCTACAGATAACCATCGCTCGCGACAAGTAGCTCAAGAATTAGCTTTAGAGTATGCTCGTCCCTTGGTTTGTTTAGGGACTCATATTGAAGTCAAACCCCATCATCAACCTCGTCTGTATTGTCGTGTAACCGTTCCTCCGCTCGGGGGGGGCTGGTGTTTGATGTGTGGCAATATTATTAATCTACAACAAGCGGCATTAGAGTCTGCACCGACTGAGATCGCCGCCATTGCCTCTGAAGCTGGTTATTTACAAGGAATTGACGCGCCAGCAGTCTATTGGTTAAATAATATTTGTGCCAGCACAGGAGTAGGGGTGATTCACGGAATTATCAGTGGCTTTCTCCCTATCGATTCTGGTTTAGATTGGATTTATGATTTTCCCAATTCTAATTGGCTAAAAGCCAATATAGACCATCTGCAAAGTTCTGACTGTTATTTCTGTTCTTCCTTATGCACCCTTTAAGGAAGGAAAGGGGGGTTTCCCTACTTTTTTTATAATTGGAGTGAAATCCCTCTATTTTTCCCTTTCTCTAACTTGGCTATGTCCTTACCTACTATCACAACTCTAGAAGAACTTGTCCCGGAATTAGCTCGATTAGCGAATTATCCTAAGTCTGATCAGAAACAGATTGATAATTTCTTAAATTTAATACAAAATGCTGTACGATTATGGATAATCGAGCAATCTTTTTATGATTTTAATAGTGATTTTTTTGTGGAAATAGACCAAGAATGGTTTGACTGTATTACTTGGATAGATAAATTATGGACAAAAATACCAGATGTTCAAAATAAAAAATTAGAAGATTTACTACTAGGAGAATATCCGCTATTTTATCAACAAAAATGGCAAGAGCAAATAATTGCCAGATATCAACTTAGCTCTGAAAATTTGCAACAAATTTTATCTTCTCATATTTTTAAAGTAACCCAACGAACTTTAAGAAATAATTTTAAGCGACTTGCCCAATTAAATCAGCCAAAATTAATTAAATCAGCTTCTCTTAAAGGTCACTATAAAAAAGTTGTCTCTTCATCTCTAAATTCATTAGATAATTGCAATTTAATTAAGCATAATCATGATATAATTACTGAAAATAATTGGTTAAGTTTTCTCAATGATGGTCTATCTACTATTGCTGAACTACTAACAACTAAAATCAATGGACATCAAAGATTTTTTATTCAAGCTGAATATATTGTTCCTGAAGCTCTACAGGATAAAGTAGCAGATTGGGCAGACAATTTAAAAGAATTTTGGAAACAGTCTCTAATTTCTCCTATTAAAATAAAATACTATAGTGCTAGTAAAAATATAACAAATTACTACATTATTTATCCTGTTTCTATTCATTATTCTCAGAGAGCCTATTATTTGTATGCTTTTGGAGAAACACCAGATCAAAACAGTTCTCAAGCACTTCAATGGTATGGCTACCGGTTAGAAAGGATATTATCTTTGAAACAGATAGCTTGGGATTTTTCCGATCTAACTAAACGGCTTAGATCGCAGATACACAAAAACGATAAAATTAATCATTTATACAGTCCCGACTATATTCAAGAGCAATTAGAATTGGCTTATGGATTCAGTTTTTATCGTGAATTTAATACGATGTTATTGCGTTTCGATCAAGACTATTATCAGCGTCATGTTAAAAATACAATCCGTCACTCTACTTTTCAAAAAATCGAAAATATTCAAGAAGTAAAGAAAATGATTATCGAGCAAATTGACTCAGAAATAGACAACACCAAAAAAATCCAAAGAGAAAAATTATTGGCAAAAGTTAATTGCGCTTCCGAAGATGTTTATTATAAGCTTTGCTATCGTGTTGGCGATCATAATGTTATCATGCGATTGCGTAGTTGGGGTCCGAATGTAGAGGTAATTTTGCCTAGTGATTTACGAGCGCAAATCAAAGAATATCTCGAAAAAAACTATAAATTATATCAATAATCTGACAGGGGGACAAGAAGGCTGAAATCCATATATCGTAAGCTTTTCATGGTTTTAGCTCGAAAAAGTTTGCCGCACCATCTCTCACTTATTAATAATAATTCCTAGTAAGCTCGCTCCTATCCCTAATTCTTTCGTTAGTTTTTTGCCTAGAATCGCTCGACTCTAGCGAGAGAAGCCAGAAGCCTTTGTTGGCAAGTTTTCTAGCTCGCTTGTCCGCCTGTCAGATGCTATAGTTAATCAATTATTTTGCTTAACTATCTTTGTTTTCGTGATAAAGTTTAAAGAGAGGCCTTAGCAATTTATGATTATGCCAGAATCAGAGTCCCCTATTAATTCAACAAATTTCTATTTTCGTAAACTTTGTGCCTTGCTAGAAGACAAATCTATTTTGCAACAATTACAGTCTATTCACCCAGAAGAGTTACAAGGACAGATAGAAGAGTTACCCCTGCAAATAGCTAGTTCATCTGATCGCGTTAATCTAGGAGAGGCTCAAGGCACTAATATTAATAGCGTGAAACATCCCATCAGTGGACAAACTCGAAATATTACTTCACAAGACTTAAGACCAGAAATTCCCGCAGAAATTACCTCAGAAACGGATATAGAAAAACTATTTTGGTGGTTTTGGCGATTTTATCCCGAACTCATCCGACAAAACCAGAATGATTTTTTCCTCTATCCTGCTCACAGCATCCTTCCTGATTGTCCCCTACATAGCTACAAAAGTACAGTTTCCGCTCTAGTTGGGGCGATGTATCCCGAACATTGGCAAGAAGGAGGTAAATCCCAACATCCCTATCTTTTTCTCTTTACCTTCTCCCCAGTACAAGAATTTATCAAAGCATCCCGAAAATTTGTCGATTTTTGGGCAGGTTCCTATCTACTGCACTATCTCAGTGTTAAACTCTGTTGGTATATTGCCGAAACTTATGGGTCTGATGCTGTGATTACTCCTTCTCTTTGGAGTCAAGAAATTATCGATGCTTTAATTGTTAAAAAATATCCAGATTTTGCGGCTAATTTTGCTTCTTTTCAAGACGGAACATCTCCAGTTGGTAGATTTGATAATGGCATCTCTACAAGTTTAAGTACGGCTGGATTTCCTAATGTGATTATGGCTTTAGTTCCTGGTAAAGAAGCAGCTAGAGAATTGGGAGAGAAATTAAAAAAATGTTTAATAGAAGAATGGTCAGAGATTGCCAAAAAAGTTAGGGAAGATATCAAAAAACGAACCCTAGAGTTTCTTAAAGATACTAAAAATCAGCAGAAAATAGATGAAATATTATTAAAAGAGTTTTTAAGCGAACAAGAAATATGTAAACGAGATTTAAAAAAATGGCAGATAGGACATCATGGTAGTTGTTGGGAGTGGAATAAACTCTGGGAAGCACAAATAGAGAAAACTTGGGAAACTTACTGGACTGCAATGCCTCTAGGCAATCCAGAGCAGCCATTAACTATTAATCCCACAGAGGAAAATTATCAGCAATGGAAACAAGCACAAAATGTGATCGCCCCTCCTCATTTAGCTGAATCTCTACCTACAACAGCCGAAGAAAACCTTTACGAACAGATAAATACTGGTACTTGGTGGGGGGCATTACAAGCTCGTTTGGGACAGTCTATTCAAGCCGTAAAAAATACTCGCACTTGGGCAATTCCTACAGCACCTGGGGAACGTTCCACTTTATCGGGTCAGTTTAGCGCAGTCCATCCCCAATTACATTATCACGGGCAGTTTAAAAATGGAGGTGGACTTTCGGCTCGATCAATGCGTCTATTTTGGCGATTAATGGCTGAAGTTTATCCAGGGTTATTTAATGGCTCAGAAAAATTGAATGCGATCGAATTAACAAAACGCATGGCTTGGCGATATGGGGGAGTTGCTGAATCTTTGGGAATTAATCTAGGGCAAGAAGATGATACTAACTATGATAATTTAATTCGTTTTCCTAATTTAAGTTCTATTGCTGCTGCAAGATTTGCTTACGAAGATTTTAAAAAAGGAGGACAAAAAACACGCAACTATTGGAATTGTCTTAACACACTTATTAACCAACAATTACCTGACAAAGCAGACACTTTTGCCTCCCGTACTCATGGTCGTCCTTATCAGATACCAAAAGTTGATCGGCAAATTAATCCAGAAAATAGGAATGGACAGAATTTTAATGGAGTCATGTTTTCCAGTAAATGGTTAGCTGATGACATGAATTGTAACGCTCAAGAAACAGCAACATTAAGAAGTTTAGTTGAAGAAGCGCATAAAAAAGCAAAATTTGGCGAAGGAAGTCCAGCCGATTGGTGGGTAATTGTCCTCGGTGATGGGGATGGGATGGGGAAATATGTCTCTGGGTCAAAATTAAAGAAATACAAAGAGTATTTAATCACAGATGCGATCCCAGAAAATGTCAAAAATCATCAAGATTACCCAGATTTACTAGCAACCCAAAAACGCATGGGGCCAGCAACCCATGTCGGGTTAAATCGCGCCTTATTAGACTTTTCTAATCGCTTAGTACCCTACCTTACGGAAGAACGTTATTGTGGTAAAGTCGTCTATAGTGGCGGTGATGATGTGATGGCAGTGCTACCTCTAGCAGATTTACTGGGGTATTTGCGATCGCTTCGTGCTGCTTGGTGTGCTGACCCAGATCCAGAAAGAGAATTCAGCACAGAGGGGGGTTACTGGACTCCTAAAAAAACTCTGCAAGGATTACAACAACGTCCCTATTTTACGATGGGAGATGGGGCAACCATGAGTCTAGGCATTGTTATCGCTCATAAAAGTGTACCTCTTCCTACCGTATTAGAAAGCCTGTGGACGGCTGAAAAAGACCGTGCTAAAAAGTTATATGGAAAAGATGGACTCTGTTTTCGGGTGATTTATGGTTCGGGTAACACTTTAGAAGCCTTGATGAAAGGGGAGTTATTAGACTTATGGTGGAATTTTATGCAGTATGATCAGCAAGATTTAAGTGCGTTGTTCTATCGATTAGCCGAAGAATTACCCCGTCATGTTTGTGTTACTGAAAGCGATCGCCTATTGAGAAAAGCTGCACAAGTGATCATCAACCGTCGAGATCAAACACTAGAGTCTCATATTCAAGAAAACTTGCTAAATTGGTTGGATCAGTGGGAAAACTGGGCTTATCAAACCTATAATCAAGTAAATAAAAATAAAACTGAAAAAGAAGTCCCTTTAGGTACGACCGAAAAGGATTTAGCTAATCTTTTGCGGTTTAGTGCTTTCTGGAATGACAAAAGGATGCAACAAATGAAATGGGGAGAAACGGAGTAATAAACTATGGATGAACAGCAAATGTATTGGTATGCGATCACTCCTTTAGATGTATTGTTATTTCGGGAAGCTAAACCTTTTAGTCCAGGGGAGAGTGCTTGGGCAAAAGGACTATTTCCCCCGTTTCCCAGTACAGTTTTTCAAGCATTGCGCTCGACTTTATCCAAAGATGTCAAAGATTTAGATTTTATAGGCCCATTTCTCTTAAGTCCCCAAGATAGATTATGTTTTCCCACTCCTAAGGATTTAGTTGCAGTGAGTTGGAGCAAAAAGAGTCAGCCAAAAGATGAGGAAACAAAAGAAGAGGAACCAAAAGAAGATAATTTAGACGATACAGCTTCGGATTGGCATCGAACTTTACGTCTTCAACCTGTTGATCGAACAGATAAAGCTTGGGAACATTTGTTGTTCGACGAGGCGGGATTAGCTCCAATGGTAGCTCCTTTTAGAGAGCTAGTTGAAGAAGAGAACAGAAGAGAATTTTTCTGTCGTCCCTATCCTTGGATTACAGCAGAAGCTTTAAGCGAATATCTACAAGGAAAAGAACTTAAAGATCCTACACAATTTCAGGATGATCCTTGGAATGTGCAGATCATGCCTCATATTCAAATGCAAGCGGATAAGCGACAAGTAAAAGATGAAGATGGCTATTTTACTGAAGTAGCGATTCGTCTTAAACCAGGTTGGCGATTAGTAGCGGGAATTAGTATAAACTTACGGGAAACAGTAGTCCGGTTGGGAGGAGAAGGACATCGGGCGATTGTCATCCCATTTACTTTGTCCGATGCTGATCAAACACTGCTTAATCCTAAGACCAATACAACAGGTGATTTTGCTTATTTACTCACCCCCGGACTAGCGGTTAAGGAGGAAGCCGTTTATGGCGTTTATCCCTGTGATTGGCAACCCATCTTAGCAGGATGTGTCAGCGATCGTCCTTTATTGTGGGGTGGTGTTTCTCAAATTAGGCGCAAGTTAGTTATTTCCTGTGGGAAAGAGAATCAGGAGCGCACAGCTTCGCAGATTTCTTCGGGATCATCATCCCCTAACTCAGAAGCAAAAGGAGATGAGGAATTTGCTTTATTGCCACAACGAGCCTTTGTTCCACCTGGGACTGTCTATATCTTTAACCAGATTCCATCTGAAACTGGGACACTCTTACCTAAACCTGAATCGACGGGGAATTGGTTAACCAGTTTTCAAAAACTCAACTATGGTAAATTATTATGGGGTAATACACCATTATGAATACTTATTTAACATACCTATATCTGCTGACCCCTTTACACACGGGCGGAAGTGCTGATGAGGGCAATTTAATGGGAATCGCCCGCGAAGTCCATACCGAGTTTCCCTATCTTCCTGCTTCCTCCTTGAGAGGTAAAATTCGCTCTGCCTTAGAACCGAGCAATCCTCAAAGTGAAGAAGAAAAAGCATTAGCAAAAGAAGTCTCTCAGTTTTTCGGTCAAAAAATCAAAGATGGACAACAACCCACAGAAGGAGAAGTTTGGTTTGCTGAGGCAACTCTCCTGTTTTTTCCGATCGCATCCTTAAGTCATCACTTAGTCTGGATTACCTGTCCTCTCTGGCTAGAACGTTGGAATCGTTGGTTACAAAAATCCCCTTTAACTCAATTAATTCAAAACTGTCGAGAGCAAATTACAGAAGCAAGACCAGCTTTAGTTAGCTTTACACCCGAACCCCTTTACTTGCAAACTGCAATTCTGCAACAAAATGCCCTAGGGCAACTAAATACTAATGATTCTAATAGCATCTCACAATCTCTTCAAAATCTTACTAATGCTAATGGGATGATTAATCAGCTTCTGAAAAAGCTAGTGATTGTGGATGATGAAGACTGTATTGCTTTGGTAGAAACGGGATTGCAGCGAGAAGTGCGCGTTGCTCTTAATGAAGGCGAAAAAACTGTTAAAGGTGGTTCTTTTCGCTCGGAAGAAGCCATTCCCCCTGAAACTGTACTTTTCTTTCCTTGGGGAATGAAACCTGTCAAACAAACCGAAAATACTCAGAATATTCGAGCAAAAACTAGCGAATTACTTAAAAATAAACTACAATTTGGAGGTCTAGAAGGATTAGGTCGCGGTTGGTGCGATCTAAAAACAATTGAAACTACTGAAACTACTACAGGAAGCCAAAAATGAAATTAGATTCGCGTCAATTTAGCAAACAAGCACATAACGCTTTAGTTGAAATAAAAAGTGAGTTAGCAGTAACTTACCACAAAAAAGCTAGTGGATTAGTTCAAGGATTAAGCACTTATATATCTACTTGGGGACTGCATCGACTTAGTGGAGATATGCAAAAATTTCTCGGTGGAACTGCCGAAGATACACGCTATAAAGGGAAAGTTTATCAAAAATTTCTTACTAAGCTCAAAGAGTTTAGCGGGGCAGATTTTGATGTTAATGATCAAGGCACATTAATTCATATGCCTTTAAGAAAATATACCGCCCTCAATCACTTGGCAATTAAATTAGCAAAAGAGTGGTCTTTTTGGTCGCCAGCAGTCTTAGGAGAGGCAGAACAATCATGACGGCACAACAAGAATGGCAGAAATTTTTGGAAAAACTCCAAAAAGATAAAAATCCTCTTTATGACTTGTATAAAGATAGTCAGTTAGAAATAGGTACAGAAATAACTATTTATTTTTCTGACGAAGAAGCGAAAAAAAAAGCAAGTGCTAAATGGCAGAAATTACAAGCCAAGTTTCCGCCACACTGGAAAAATCAAAAGATTAATTTCAAAGTTGGACAGTTAGCCCCTTCCTCCATTACTGCAATGACAAGATCGACAGCAAGAACAAATAATCCAACCAGTCGGAAATTAACCAGTCCTCTACAAGCACTGAATCATCGATTATTTAATAATAATGACACAGCTAAACCAGTTCTAATAGAAGCGGCGGCGGCGGATAAAACTTGTCAGTCTTTATACCAACAATTAACGGAGAAAACTAAACGATTAGCTGATGAAACTCTGACTGTTGAATTCATCTGGAGGCTGCGTGTAGGAGGAATGCGCGGTTTTCAGGAGTTACTTCTTCCTGTATTTCATCCAGTCTATGGTGTACCTTATATCCCTTCTAGTAGTTTAAAAGGTGTAGTAAAAGCTTGGGCAAGACAACATCGACCAGAAGCTGAGGTAAATCGACTTCTGGGGAAACTAGAAGATGGTATCGGTTGCGTTCAATTTCTTGATGCTTTTCCCACTGCACCTTGTTTGACTGTAGATATCGCTAATCCTCAATGGAGTTGGGAAAATAACCGAGTATGCTATCAACCTGTCCCCCATTATCTGTTGTCAATGGAAGAACCTGAGATTTTAATTGGGTTGACTCGTACCAGCAGAGGTAAATTAGAAGATGTCAGCAAAGTCAAAGATTGGTTACAAATAGCTTTATCAGCAGGAATTGGTTCGCGGGTTAGTGCGGGGTATGGTAGAACATCTGTTGCTTCTAGTTTGTCTCATCACTCTTCCCATGCTTTTAAATTATGGACGCAAGGGATATATGGCGCAAATCCTCCCACTAAAGATAATCAATATCAGGGAAATAATGAATTTCGTCCCGTAGCAGTGCGAGGGATGCTGCGTTATTGGTTTCGTGCAGTAGGATTAAGTATTTATTCACCGCAGCAATGTAAAGATTTAGAAGGTAGGTTATTTGGTACTATTGAACCGCAAGCTCAAGAAGGACTAATTCGTATTTCTGTAGATTGGGAAGAGGAAGAAGGTGATCGCAATCGTCCTTATTTTTGTGAAGGTAATATTCTACTAGAAGCTAAAAATCAGGATGCTCTCAACTTAGCAGAAAAGCTATTGCAATTATCTTCTCATTTAGCAGGAATTGGGAGAGGATCGAGACGATCATTGCATTGGAATAATTCAATAGGATTAAGGGGATGCCATTGGGAAATTGACACTAAAAAACTACCTTGTAATCAAGAACTATGGCAGCAGTTTCTTAGAGAGGTAAAAGATTCTTTGCTTGCCCTACAGTCTGCCATAGGAAATCCTGCTAATTGTACTCCCGGAAATCCTGGCAATCGCTCTCAAGACGTTTTGAATAGTCAGGCTCAAATTTATTTAATTTCTTGTCCTAGTTTAAAATATCCTAGAACTGTCAAGAATTGGCAAAACGAAGGATTAAGGTCAGAAGTACGGGGAGAAGGGCTGGATTTCCTTTATAGTAGTGGCTTTAAAGGTGTCAATCAAAAAGGAAATGGAAATGCTAATGTTGGCGGACGAATCAGCCAACGAGGAGAAACTGCTTCTACACCTTCTTATGTGCTAATTAAATCTAATTTTCCCCCACAACAGGAACCTTATCAAACAGTAACAATTTTTGGAGTTAACCAGCGTGATCGCGCTACATTTATTCAACAATTAAACTCATTAAATCCTATGCAAATTCAGTGAACTAGCCCGATACCAACCAACTCAGAGATTTTTTAAAAATTAAACTTGCTAAGAAGTTAAAAGTCGATGGAATCTCTGGATTTTGGTGGGGGGGCCTTTTGTTTCCATTAATTAAACTTGCTAAGAAGTTAAAAGCAGTAGGGGCAATTCATGAATTGCCCCTACTCCGTTGGATGGTTTCCATTAATTAAACTTGCTAAGAAGTTAAAAGTACTATGTTTACAGTCTTAGACATCGCTGGTTACGAAATTGTTTCCATTAATTAAACTTGCTAAGAAGTTAAAAGTAAGGCAACATCCGAAACCGGAAATAGTTTCCAAGGTTTCCATTAATTAAACTTGCTAAGAAGTTAAAAGAACAGCAAACCAATTTACCGCATCGGTAAATTTTGCCTTTCAATCCGTGCAAACGTTTCCATTAATTAAACTTGCTAAGAAGTTAAAAGTACCGTCGCCCTAACGGGCTGCGTTGGCACAACTGGGCGGGTTTCCATTAATTAAACTTGCTAAGAAGTTAAAAGCATCGTCAAGAAGTGCGAGAGCAACAGTACAACGTTCGTTTCCATTAATTAAACTTGCTAAGAAGTTAAAAGAAACGCATCACAGATTGATGCATTCTTGGCCTTATGTGTTTCCATTAATTAAACTTGCTAAGAAGTTAAAAGTAGGTTCAGTACTCGACGATCTAGAAAAAAACGGGGAGAAAGGGTTTCCATTAATTAAACTTGCTAAGAAGTTAAAAGTCTCAGTAAAAAATTCAATGAACGAAAATTCTTTGTTTCCATTAATTAAACTTGCTAAGAAGTTAAAAGTCTGCGGGAGATATCCTACTTACTGGAAGAACTAACAGGCGTTTCCATTAATTAAACTTGCTAAGAAGTTAAAAGTCTAAACAAAAATCACAGTTGATCTTTGTTCAGCTTGCGTTTCCATTAATTAAACTTGCTAAGAAGTTAAAAGAAGTTTGCGTGTGTCAGTCTCTATAACGCTGCACCGTCCGTTTCCATTAATTAAACTTGCTAAGAAGTTAAAAGTTCCACCCGACCCACGTAAACAGGGCGCTTGGCCTTGCCGTTTCCATTAATTAAACTTGCTAAGAAGTTAAAAGGTGAATGAGGTCAAATATGGGTGCAGAGAGCCACTCTGGGTTTCCATTAATTAAACTTGCTAAGAAGTTAAAAGAAGCATTACCGAGTTTGCGGAAAACCGAAGCTGTGCTCACAGCGCAGCTGAGTTTCCATTAATTAAACTTGCTAAGAAGTTAAAAGCCTGAAGGGGCTTCAGGTCAGTTTATAAAACTGACCTGAAGCCCCTTCCCCTCGGAGGGGGTTTCTTTTCTAAATGTTTCCATTAATTAAACTTGCTAAGAAGTTAAAAGAAAATGCATACGACGGTTCAAACCTATCGTAGTCAGAGTTTCCATTAATTAAACTTGCTAAGAAGTTAAAAGCCAAACCACACGAGGGCCTGTGGGCCCTGTCCCTTGGGCGTTTCCATTAATTAAACTTGCTAAGAAGTTAAAAGACACAGAAGATCATCTCCCCAAACCCGGAGAGTTTCCATTAATTAAACTTGCTAAGAAGTTAAAAGCTTAAGGACTAGCCCGTTATGATACCAGAGTTGTTTCCATTAATTAAACTTGCTAAGAAGTTAAAAGTATGGAGTTGGGAGTTTATCCTTAAGGACTAGCCCGTTGTTTCCATTAATTAAACTTGCTAAGAAGTTAAAAGATAGGGTAGAGAGAGATGCTGGGTTGTTTCATTCTCTTAAAAAGGTTTCCATTAATTAAACTTGCTAAGAAGTTAAAAGTTTGCAGCTATGGCGAACGCCATCGGCTGCGACGTCAAGTTTCCATTAATTAAACTTGCTAAGAAGTTAAAAGCTTGCACTTGTGGCAACAGAGTTTTCACCTCTTGTTCAGTTTCCATTAATTAAACTTGCTAAGAAGTTAAAAGCCCAATCCTAATAAGGACAAGCCCGAGTCCAAAGCCAATGTTTCCATTAATTAAACTTGCTAAGAAGTTAAAAGTCTTGATGCCGAGAAAACACACCCCCTAAACGTTTACATTAATTAAACTTGCTAAGAAGTTAAAAGATGACAGCCAGCAAAGGATTATTATCGGTGTTTCCATTAATTAAACTTGCTAAGAAGTTAAAAGAATTAGAAACATCCAATCTCCACGAGATTGCGAACGTTTCCATTAATTAAACTTGCTAAGAAGTTAAAAGTGGGTACGAATTTGTGATTACCCACCACCTAGGAGTTTCCATTAATTAAACTTGCTAAGAAGTTAAAAGTGTTATCAGGTGTAGGTTCTTGATCAACCATATCCGTAAAAGTTTCCATTAATTAAACTTGCTAAGAAGTTAAAAGAAACCAGTTCCATACTCTTAATCAGTGCATTTATTGTTTCCATTAATTAAACTTGCTAAGAAGTTAAAAGACTGACTATAATTGGCGGTGCAGTTGTAGTTGTGTTTCCATTAATTAAACTTGCTAAGAAGTTAAAAGATTTGCAACACTCAAAGTAGGAGCCTGTCCTGCTGTTAGTTTCCATTAATTAAACTTGCTAAGAAGTTAAAAGCTATCATTGCTACTGGCAGTGAGAGCGATATGAAAAGTTTCCATTAATTAAACTTGCTAAGAAGTTAAAAGATGCACCTATGGTGTAATTATTGTTGTATTTGTCGTTTCCATTAATTAAACTTGCTAAGAAGTTAAAAGAC
>NZ_JADBUE010000223.1:0-10424 GCF_020245805.1 Microcystis sp. M179S2
ACTTTTGTGGAAGCTTTAGAAGCTTTTCGGACAGCGATGTCTTTCCGTTTCTTTGAGTGGCTGACCGAGAATCGGGATGTGTTTGCCGCTTACAAAGCCAGTTTAGGCTTTATTTGGGCTTGAAATTTGTTTAAGTCCCAATACTTAGAACCTAAAACCTAAAACTCAGCCATCATTTAAGCTACTTGAGTTTGATATTTTTCTCGCCAACGTTTAGGAGATACTTTATGTAACTGACTAAAGCGACGGGAAAAATAATAGGGGTCAGTAAACCCAACGGTGGCGGCAATTTTGGTAATTGACTCATGGGTTTTCAGTAACAAGGATCGGGCTTCTAGCATTCTTCGTTCCACAATCCAATGAATAATCGTTTTGTCGGTGCGACGCTTAACTAAATTGGTTAAATAAGCAGGAGAATAACCAGCCGCTCCAGCCACATCATTGAGGGTAATCGGTTGACTATAATTTGCCTCAATAAACTCAAAAACGGGTTTTAATTGAGAACTATTAGGGTAGAAAGAAGCCAAAGAATCAAAGAAATTCGGTTGCGGGGTAGAAGAAGGCTGTATCAACGATTGAGGAGCTTGTTTTGAGTTAACAGAAGGATGAATTCTGCAAGCATAGCCATCTTTTTCAGATTCTAGAAAATTTAAAGAACGAGCTACTATGCTTATATAATCTTGATCTCCATATTTGAGAAGGTGAACCGTAATATCGAGGGATTGATAGTCCTCATAATAAGGATGTTGTGTGATCAAACGTCCAAAACCTCGACGTTGAATTAATTTCCAGTATCTAGACCAATCTGAGTTTAAAAAATCTTGAGCAGCTTCTTCTATAGTCAAATTAGATAACTGTTCTCTGGAATATCCCAATAAAGCACAAGCCGCATCATTGTAATGCTTAATCCGTCCTTGGGAATCGATCCACAATACAGATTCAGGGATTTGATTGATTAAATATTGAATAACAGATATGGATTCAGCTATTTCTTGCTGAGGGACGGCATTAAGAAAGTTAGCCGTAGAATGAGAGAAGTTAAGGGAGTTAAGAGGGTTACAGTTTGGAGTTAAAAGCATGAGACTGTTCCTATAATTTTCAAAATAGATAATTTTTTGACCCCAAAAGATAGTTTTCACTCCATCACAAACAAAACTGATTTCCGGATCTTCTTAATTCTTGATCAGGAAATTACAGCACTTGGCTGATCGCTCAAGTACAACTACTAGGGTTGAAGTCCTTATACAGTAAGCCTTTCGGTGATTGCATGGGATGTTCCGTCTCGGAAAGCGCTGTATTGAGCTTGTCTTTCCTCTACAAGCGGAGATGCGTCTTTCCGCAAATTTTTAAAACCCACATTCCGCACTTCAAATTATAGTAAGTAGTCATGCAAGGCGTTGCTGATTTGAGATATGAATCTTCGGCTCTCTTAGGTTTGGTGGGTAAAATGTATTCTAAGATACAATCCTCTTGGCGAGTGAGTGGAACGAATCACAAAGACACAAAGATTGATCGCTCCTATACTCAGTTAAACTTATCACACAAATAAGAGGAGAGCCAATCTTCTTTGGCGGAATTTCTTAAAACCTAGACCCGAACTAACTTTTGCATCGGTGTCATCAACGCCCTATTTTACGTCCTCTGTAGGCAATGCGTGTGGCGGCGGCTGCCCCAGGACTACCCGCCTGACGAGACAGTATAAGCTGCCCGCGCATTTAAATTGCCTGTTGAGATGAGGCACTCTTGCACTCTTGCAAGAGGCAAAAATAAAGGGATTAGGGACTTGCGCTTTGATAATGTACCTTTTGGGCGAACGCAGTTCGCCCCTACATTCTGGACAAAATCCGTTGCTGTCGGGGTGCCAGGAACCTGCGCCCTCCGCTCGCTCAGGTTTGCTGATCACTCTAAGTAGGAGGAGAGCCTTCGAGAGCCCCCGCAGCTAAGGGACTGGCGCTTTGATCATACGCCATCTGGCTGGTCTGATTCTTCTACAGAGCGATTTTCTGGCTGGGATATTATTCCCACGCAAGTCCCTTAGGGGAGATTTAGCTAATTTAAGGATAGGCGGTTAAGATGCGTCTTAGCTTACTACTACTTGAGAAAGTGGACTCAAGACGGAACATGGCTGAAAATCCATGACTGTCTCCGGGATTACGTCAGGACGATGGAAGGTCATCTAACGGCGGCGAGCGCGGGAGTTTTAGACAGCCAATCGGTCAAAACCGCCACGATGATTAATCAAGAGGTGGGTTATGATGCGGGGAAGCGGATTAAAGGAAGAAAGAGATTCACATTAGTCGATACTTTCGGGCTGTTAATCGCAGTCAAAGTCGTCTTCTGCCAAAGATTCTCCATTTTGCTGAGGACTTTCCTATTTTAAACTAGATATAAGTGGGTGGGTGGAATTAAATATAAGATGAACGTAGGTTGGGCTTCGGCCGTGATCTCAGCGTTCGACCGAGCGTTCGACAAAAGCTCACGCCGAAGTCTCACGCCGAGGTCCGAACGGTTGAAGCATGAAACCCAACGCCTGCTCATGTTACGCTACCGCTAACCCATCCTACAAATAATTGTGCCTCCCTACTTAGATGATGTCTAGATAGATTGAACTTAAAAAAACTTAATCATCAAATCTAAAATTAATCTATCTAAATCTCTAATCTTCAGCAATTTAGAAATATGCTCATCAGCAAAAACTACAAAAGGTTTTTCAGAATCTCTCTATTTTGAATTAGGAAAAAACTCATGTCTATGCGTCATTTTGCTTTATTGCTTGGGCTAACTACCGCTGGAACAGCCACTTTATTAGCTCCCCTTCCCACTCGTGCTGCTAGTTGTGAAACAGGTGATTTATTTGATTTTAGTTCCATCCAATTTCTTGCAACTCGGCCTATTGCTTCTAATAACTGTTTGCGGTTATTTGGAAAACGAACAGACCCGACTCCTCAAGGATTTGTGGGCTATGGCGCCGGTCACACTGAAACCAGTTTAAATTCACCAGGAAATCCAGCCCCCTATTATGCTGCGGGGATTGATTTTAGTCCCGAAAACTTGGTTAATCCTCTAGGTGCAACACGGGCAGCCACCTTGTTAAATAATATCACCGGATTTTCTAACTTTGCGACTTTCCTCACCAATAACAGTATTAATGTTGAGCGTATTGGGTTTAGTTTTGGTCCTAAAAACAGGGATTTTACCAAGAGTTGGAATTTAGGAGATGATATTAATGGACAGAACTATTTTTCCTCTCCTACGTCTTCTCTAGAAGAACGCATTTATGCTGCTAATTCTAAGGAAGTGGAAAGCTTTTTATTGTTAGATACCACTAAAATTATTAGCTTTGGTTATAGCGATATTTATTCATTCTTAGAATATGGCGCAACCACTGCTCCTGATGATGACTCTGAAGCGATTATTAGTGATCCCTTTAGTGTTTCTAAGGTAGCTGGCCTGCTGGGAGAATTTGACGGATTAGCCAATGCTTTCTTAGCCGATGTGGGTTCTAATAAAGTACAATTAGTCAGTGAAGATGCCGCCGTTGTTCCAGATGACGTTTTTATCGATCCCTCAATTGGCCCATTAAATCCCGTGGTTTCTATTCAATTTCCCCTGCAACTGAGAATTGTTTCGACTCCTGAACCTTCTGTTACTCTTGGCTTAATGAGTTTAGGCATTATGGCAGTGGGGTGTCGTTTGAAAAATAAAATTCGGAAAGAATAAGATAGCAGTTGTAGATAAGCTCAGACCCATCCCAGTCTTCACGTTAACTTATGTCAGATAACCATCCTATGTCACCTCCTATGTCGGAATATCCCCTAAAAATCACTGCCACCTCTTCTGAACCTCAAAAACAATCAAAACGCCGTTTCCAAGGGGTTCGGCGATGGTATCTTGGGGGACTTTTATTGTTAGGAGTTGGTTATGGGATTGGGTCAATGAGTCAACCAACTCAACCAATCGCCCCTTCTGTTGCCGAAAATGAACATCTTCTCCCCGTTGAAATTGACCGGCTAGTACAGGTCAATGCTTATCAACAGTCTCGAACTTACACTGGGGAAATTGTCGCTCAAAATACCAGTGATTTAGGGTTTGAACGAGGAGGAACAATGACTCAACTGCTGGTGACAGAAGGACAATGGGTGAATCAAGGAACGCCCCTTGCTCGTTTAGATGACCGTCAATTAATCGCCCAAACACAAGACTTATTAGCCCAAAAACAACAGGCTTTAGCACAATTAAAAGAAATGGAGGCGGGTTCTCGTGCTGAAACCATTGCCGCAGCCCAGGCAAATTTGGCTCAAGAAAAAGCTCAACTACAAGAGATGGAAGTGGGACCTCGCACTGAAACCATTGCGGCAGCCCAAGCGCGTTTGAAAACCCTCCAAGCACAATTAGCTTTGGCTCGTAGTAAACGGGAGCGACGACAGAATCTTTATACGCAAGGTGCTATTTCTCTTGAACAGTTTGACGAAGTGGTCACAGATATGGATAGTCAACAGGCAAGGGTTAATGAAGCCCAGAGCCAATTAGATGAGCTATTAGCAGGAACACGCCCTGAAATCTTAACTCAACAGCAAGCAAGGGTTAAACAGGCTCAAAGTCAACTGGATGAGTTGTTAGCAGGGACTCGCAGGGAAGTGATTGAAGCCCAAAAAGCAGCTATTAAACAGCTAGATAGTCGTTTAGCTGGTATTGAACTTGATTTAGAAAAGACCGTTCTTAAAGCCCCTTTTTCGGGCAAAATTCAAAAACGTTATCTCGATCAAGGAACGGCGGTACAAGCAGGTCAAGGGGTGGTGCGTTTGGTACAATTAGACGGCGTTAAAGCCCATATTGGTGTTCCTACGTCCCTGACTTCTGAGATTAAGATCGGACAATCACAAACCCTAAAAATTGACCAAAAATCTTATTCAGCGACCGTTAAGGCAATTTTACCTGAACTAGATGGTGCTAGTCGTACCGTGACGGTGGTTTTTCAAGTTAAAGGAGCAGGAAGTAGCGGCGAGGTTACCTCGCCCCTACTAACCACTGGACAAATTGTCACCTGGCAATGGCAACAAAACATTAATACTTCAGGTTATTGGCTACCTAGTACCGCTCTTGTTAAGGGAATTCGAGGATTATGGTCAATTTATGTCTTAGGAGATGGGAATGCAGCCCAAGGATTTGTCGTAGAACGTCGGGATGTGGAGGTTTTATACACCGATGGGGAGCGAGTTCTCGTGCGAGGAACATTAGACGGAACCGAAAAAGTGATTACTAATGGCACAAATCGCATTATTTCGGGGCAAAAGGTAAAAATCAGTAAACAGTAAACAGTGAGCAGTTATCAGCAGAACGTAGGTTGGGTTGAAGCATGAAACCCAACGCCCGATTATGTTACGCTACCGCTAACCCATCCGACAAATAATTGTGCCTCCCTACTTAGGGTTTGCTGAATAAATCTAAAAACCTTGTTGGGTAAGACTTTTAGACTTTTGGGAAATCAAAAAGTACCAGATCTGGGAGTGATCGCGGAGAAAATTCCGGGACTTTTTCCCTGAAAATTAGGTAATTGACCACCTGAAAATGGGTAAAACCCTACACCCCACACCCTACACCCCACACCCTGCCCCCACCGAAAAACTTTTTGCCGCAAACCCTACTTATTACTTATTACTTTCTCCCCCGAAATTCATAATTCTCAGTTCTTAATTCATCATTCTCCTATGTCTTCTATCTTTTATAAAAACGTCCGATTATTAATTTTAACCATTCTGGCGATCGCCGTTTGGGGACTATCTTCCTTTTTCAGTTTACCTCGTATGGAAGATCCCGAGTTAACCCCTCGTTTTGCGGTCATTAACACCCAATTTCCTGGCGCAACCCCTGAACGAGTAGAAACGCTAGTTACTGATAAATTAGAACAAGCTTTACTAGAAGTCGAAGAAATTCAAAATATTGATTCTACCTCTCAGCTTGGCTTCTCCAGCATTACCATTCAATTAAATGACCAAATTACCGATGTTGATCCCGTTTGGTCACAAATTCGTGATAAAGTCAATGATGCTGTTTCTCAATTACCATCGGGAACTTCTCTCCCTGAATTTGAAGAATCAAAACCCAAAGCCAACGCCTTAATTGTTGCTTTAACTTGGCAATTATCAAGCCCTCCGAATTATGGCATTTTGAGCCGTTGGGCGCAAGAATTAGAAGATGATTTACGGTCAATTGAAGGAACAGAAAAAGTTGAATTATTTGGCAATCCTACGGAAGAAATTCGAGTGGAAGTTGATCCTCAAAAATTAACCAATTTAGGGTTAACTATACAGTCCCTTTCTCAACAAATCTTAGAAAGTGATGCCAAAGTTGCTGCCGGCCAATTACGAAGCGAACAAAGTAACTTATTGCTGGAAATTGAAGGAGAATTAGATTCTTTAGACCGTTTAAATCGTTTATCAATTAAATCAGGTGCTTCTAGTCAAGTAGTGCGATTAGGTGATATTGCAAATATTAGTAAAGGAATTGAAGATCCCCCCAGAGAAGTCTCGATGATTAAGGGAAAACGGGCGATCGCAATTGCTGCTTTTGTGGAATCTGATAGACGCTTAGATTCTTGGATGACAGTCGCCAAGGCTAAGTTAGAAAGATTTGAAAAAAACCTTCCTCAAGGAATTGGCCTACACATTATCTTTAATCAAAGTCGTTATGTGCAGCAACAACTGGACTCGGTTTTATCAAACCTGATTATTGGTGCTATCTTGGTTTTTGGGATCACCTTTGTGATCATGGGCTGGAAGTCATCTTTAATCGTGGGAACATCCCTTCCCTTATCAGTTTTGATGGTTTTTGGCAGTATGAAGGTGTTAGGCATTCCCCTACATCAAATTTCGGTAACAGGACTAATCATTGCTTTGGGGTTATTAATTGATAATGCGATTATTGTGGTTGATGAGGTGCAAATGGCTTTAAAAGAAGAAGAAGGTATATCACCGCTCAAAGCCGTTGCTACTACCGTACATCATATTTTTATTCCCTTACTCGCTTCTACCTTTACCAGTGTTATCGCTTTTTTGCCCATTGCTACCGCTTCAGGAGCAACTGGAGAATTTACCGGAACGATTGGAGTAACCGTAATTTTAGCCCTAATTAGCTCGTTTATTCTATCTGTCACCGTGATTCCCGCCTTAGCGGGAAGATTACATCATTGGCAACCAACCCCCACAAATGGATATTGGTGGCAAAGCGGATTTACCCATTCTCGTTTAACCTATCTTTATAAGTGGAGTTTAGATCGCACTTTTCAACGTCCCTTATTAGCGATCGCCCTTATTCTTATTCTTCCCTTATGGGGTTTTATTAGCTTTCCTACCCTACAACAACAGTTTTTCCCCCCCACCGATCGCGAACAATTTCATTTAACCTTTGAATTACCCATCAGTGTGTCTTTACCCGAAACCCAGTCTCAAGTGATGCAAGCCCGAAAGTTAATCTTACAGCATCCTGAAATTCAAGACGTTCAATGGTTTATTGGGAAAAGTGCGCCCTCTTTTTACTACAATGTCTTACAAAATCGAGAACAATCTCCTAATTACGCGCAAGGAATTGTTCAACTTCAGAAAAACGTCAAGTCGGGTGCGTTAATTCGCACCTTACAGCAAGAATTAGATCAAGCCTTTCCCCATGGGCAAATTATTGTCCGACAATTAGAACAGGGTCCTCCTTTTGATGCACCCATTGAATTACGCTTATATGGCTCAGATTTAGCCCAATTACAGGCTTTAGGCGATCAAATCCGCACTGAGTTAGCCAAAACACCCAATGTCATCCATACTCGCGCCACTTTAAGCGAAAGTTTGCCCAAATTAGCTGTCAATCTTAATGAAGAAAAGCTACGTTTAGCAGGGTTAGATAAAAGAGCCGTTGCTCGTCAATTAGACACCAGTTTAGAGGGAACAGTCGGAGGCTCGATTTTAGAAGGAACAAAAGAACTACCTGTGAGAGTTCGGACTTCTAATAGTCAACGGAGCAATCTAGCTGAAATTAGCTCATTAAACCTCTTATCTTCGGGAAATTCTGCAACTTCATCGACAATTGTTCCCCTATCTACTGTGGGGACGGTGGAAATTTTGCCAGATATTGTTGCTATTTCACGTCGTAATGGCCAACGGATGAATACCATACAGGGTTTTATTCCGGCTGGTGTATTACCGGAACAGGTACTCTCTGAGTTTGAAAAACGATTAGAAATGAGTAATTTTCAGTTACCCTATGGTTATTCATGGGATTTTGGCGGAGAACAAGGAGAACGTCAGGATGCTTTAAGTAATTTGATTGCAACTCTTGGGGTTTTAGCGATCGTTATGGTGGCCAGTTTAGTCCTCACTTTTAATTCTTTCCGTATGGCAAGTATTATTATTCTTGTTGCGATTTTATCCTTAGGACTAGGCTTAGGATCATTGGCCTTGTTTAATTATCCTTTTGGGTTTACAGCGATTTTAGGGATCGTTGGACTGTTAGGAATCTGTGTTAATGATTCAATCGTAATTCTTGACGCTTTGCGTCATGATGCTCAAGCCAGCCTTGGTTCACGTCGAGCAACTCGAAATGTGGTGATTCGTGCAACTCGTCATGTGGTAGCGACCACCTTAACCACGATTATCGGGTTTATCCCTTTATTATTTGATCCCAGTGGTTTTTGGCCACCTCTTGCGATTAGTATTGTCGGTGGGTTAGGTGGCGCCACTTTAATGGCGTTATATTTTGTTCCTTCCGTATATGTACTCTTATGTCGTAAAAATCTTGCACAGAGTGCTAAACCGCAGTAACGGTATGATTATCGCAGTCATTTTGTCTTGCCATCAAGAGTATCGCTCTTCTATCACTCTCGGAAAATCCCTGTCAACCCATAACGGGAGTTTAGACTAACTCCCCCCAATCATACCGTACAGTCTAGTCCACTGAGAGGGGGACTACGGGGGGAGGGGAAAATCAAGAGATAATGAGGTAAAGTTATCCCAATTCTCCAAAATCTGACTACAGATAGGGTAGAATATCATATTAGTAGAGTTAAAGGAAAAATATAGCAGGAGTTTATAAGATAGAAATATCTGAAAGTGAAGCAGAACTCAAGGAACTGCTTAGACAAGAAAAAACCGGTTCAGGAAAAGAAAGAATACAATTATTGTACTTATTAAAGACAAAAAAGGCAAAAACGGTGACAGAAGCCGCCGAAATGCTAGGAAGAAATAGAGTCACCGTACAAGATTGGTTAGGAAAATATCGTCAAGGGGGACTGGAAAAATTATTGTCTAAAAAAGTCAGTACAGGAAGACCAAGAAAAGTTCCCCTGTGGGCAGAAAAAGCCTTATAAAAAAGATTAAAAGAAAAGGAAGGGTTTGATATTCAGGTCGAGATTTGTGAATGGTTAGAGGAAAAATTAGGGAGAGAAGCCAAGTACAAAACCGTACACAAATTAGTATATTATCGGCTAAAAGCGTCTCAAAAATAGCTAGAACAAAAAGCCTAGAACAATCAGAAGAAAGGTTAGAAGATTTTTTAAAAAAACTCCTAGAAAATTTGGCAATACTGAGTTTTGTAGCGATAACAATTATGAGTAATATAGGGAAAATTCGCTTTTGATGTCAAAATGAAACTCGTCTGGGACTAAAAACAATCAGCGGGAGAAAAATAACAGCAAAAGGGGTAAAACCTTACGGGAAAGTGCAGGGTCAATTTCAAGCAACGTATATCTATGGGGTGGTAGAGCCGAAGACAGGAGAGCATTTCTTTTATGAATTTACTCATTTAAACAGTCAATGTTTTCAAATATTTTTAGAATTATTTTCTGAATATTTTGCCGATGGTATTTTGATAATACAGTTAGATAATGGCAGGTTTCATAAGGCAAAAAAACTAAAAATACCTGAGAACATTATTCTCAGGTTTCAGCCACCACATTGCCCAGAATCTAATCCAATTGAACAGATTTGGCAATATCTAAAAAAGGATTGAGATGGAAACTACCTAGAGACTTAGAGGAATTACGTTTGTTAATTGGTCAACGACTCGAAGAAATAGACCTCGACCTAATATTATCTTAAGACCAAAAGTCTTTCTAGTTAAGGAATCTACCCGAATAAAAATTATTTTAATCGCCTCATATTTTTTCAGTGAAACTGAATTAGCAACGATAGATATACATTTCAGTTATCGAACTACTTAATTAGTACATAGGCTAAAAGTAAGCTGTGACTGGGTTATAATTTTTGGAGATGTCTAATGAACAAAGAGGTAATCGCTTCAATTGTTGGACGAGGTTATAGGGAGCATCTCATTTATGCAAGTGAGTAATTATACTTATCCATAAAACTGGTTTCTAGCAAGGCTTTCAAAATAGCTTGACATAAAAACCTGATTTAGGGGTTACAAAGGTGAGATGCTCC